>NZ_DASVSF010000013.1 GCF_036388275.1 Longimicrobium sp. | reverse complement strand
CGGGATAGGGGTTCTCGTCGCGCAGGATGCGGAGCTGGGCCAGCCCCGCCGCCATCGCCAGCGGGTTGCCGGAGAGGGTGCCGGCCTGGTAGACGGGCCCCACGGGGGCGATGTGGTCCATGATGTCGCGCCGCCCGCCGTACGCGCCCACGGGGAGCCCGGCGCCGATCACCTTGCCCAGCGTGGTGAGGTCCGGCCGCACGTTGAAGCGCTCCTGCGCGCCCCCGGGCGCCACGCGGAACCCCGTCATCACCTCGTCGAACACCAGCAGCGACCCGTCCGCCTCCGTGATGCGCCGCAGCCCCGGGAGGAAGTCCTCGTCCGGCGCGAGGAAGCCCGCGTTGCCCACCACCGGCTCCACGATCACGCACGCGATCTGGCCCGGAAAGGCGCGGAACGCCTCCTCCACCGCGCCCAGGTCGTTGTAGGGCGCGGTGAGGGTAAGCCGGGAGAGCGCCGCCGGCACGCCGGGGGAGTTGGGGAGACCCAGCGTGGCCACGCCCGAGCCGGCCTTCACCAGGAAGGAGTCGCCGTGGCCGTGGTAGTTCCCCTCGAATTTGAGGATCATGTCGCGGCCCGTGAAGCCGCGGGCCAGCCGCACGGCGGACATGGTGGCCTCGGTGCCGCTGCTCACGAAGCGCAGGCGCTCCATGGAGGGGAAGAATTCGCGGACCAGCTCCGCCAGGTCCACCTCGCCCACCGTGGGGGCGCCGTACGAGGTCCCCCGCCCCGCCGCGTCGCACACGGCGGCGATCACGGCCGGGTGGGCGTGCCCCAGGATGAGCGGGCCCCAGCTCAGCACGTAGTCGATGTACTCGTTGCCGTCCGCGTCCCACAGGCGCGCGCCGGCGGCGCGGTCCACGAAGAAGGGCTCGCCGCCCACCCCGCGAAACGCGCGCACGGGCGAGTTCACCCCGCCCGGCGTAACCTCCTGCGCCCGCCGGAACAGCGCCGCCGACGCCACCCGGGCCGGGTTCTTGCCTTCGCCCGCACGTTCCGACTCTGCCATTCAACCCGCCTCAAGGATGGAGCGTATGACCCCGCGCTTCGCTCGTTTGCTTCTGGCCCTGTCTCTCGCCTGCGCCGCCTGCGACGACAACATGGACGACCGCAAGGACGGCGCGGAAGAGAACACCCAGCAGGCCGCCCCCGCCGACACAGCGAAAGCACCCGGCACCTGATGATCTCGCACGGAGGCACAGAGCCACGGAGGAGAAGTTCTTCTCTCTGTGTCTCTGTGCCTCCGTGTGAGCCCCCTTTTCTCAGGACCTGAAGTTCCCGAACGAGAGCTCGATCCCGAAATCTTCCTTTTTAAGCGTGGCGATCACCGCCTGCAGCTCGTCGATGGAGGGCGACGTCACGCGCACCTGCTCCTCCTGGATCTGCGCGTTGACCTTTTTGAAGCCTGCGGCCTTGATCGCCTTCACGATCTCCTTCCCCTTCTCCGTCGAGATCCCCTGCACCAGGGTGATCGTCTGCCGCGCCTTGCCGCCGAACGCCTGCTCCACCTCGCCGTAGTCCAGGTTCCTCACCGGCACGCCGCGCTTGATCAGCTTGGTCTGGATGATGTCCACCAGCGCCTGCAGCTTGAAGTCGTCGTCGGAGAGCAGGGTGAGCGTCCCGTCCTTTTTGCTGAACTCGATCTCGGCCGTGGCGCCCTTGAAGTCGAAGCGCTGCGAGATCTCCTTGCGCGCCTGGTTGAGGGCGTTGTCGACCTCCTGGAGGTCCACGGTCGAGCTGATGTCGAAGGTCGCCGTCTTTGCCATGATGTCTGATGGTTGGAGTCGCGGCAATGTACAGCAATCTCACACAGAGGCACAGAGGCACAGAGACGAATTCATCTCTGTGCCTCTGTGTCTCTGTGTGAGCCCTGTTTCTTACTGGTCGAAGACCTGCGTGCCCTGCGGCGGGGTGAAGCTGAACAGGTTGTCCGGGAGTGTGCCGTTCACGCGGATGTTGCGCAGCTCCACGCGGCGCACGGACTCGTTCTCCTCGGTGGTCTCGAAGCGGCGCACGGTGTAGTCGGCCTTGTCCACCCAGATGCGCAGCACCTTGTAGGGCGACGCCTGGCGCGGGACGAGGGTGAGCGCGTAGCTGTCGTGCCCGTCCACGGTCTCGCTGCGGTTGAGCGTGGCCACGAAGCGCTTCGCCGCGTCGCCGATGAACTGCCGCTGCAGGTCCACCGAGCCGCCGCCCCTGGCGATGCTGGTGCGGATGACCTGCGTGCGGTCGGTGCTCGGGTAGTAGAGCCAGAAGTAGCGCCCGTCCGCCACCATGATGTCGCCCGCCGGCTGCGTGAACCTCATGAGGAAGCGGTCCGGCTTGCGCTGGTACATCTTCCCCGCGCTGTTCTGCGTCTGGTTGAGCAGCGGCACCCGCAGGCTCTGCACGAAATCCGCCTCCAGCGAGCGGATCGCGTCCGCGCGCCGCTCGGTGCGCCGCAGGATCTCCGTCGCGTCGTCCAGGCTGGCCTCCGCCTTTGGGGCCGCCTCCGTCTTGGGCGCCTCGGCCGGAGCAGCCGGTGCCGCCGGAGCATTCGCAATCGGAGCCGCCGGAGCCGAAGACGTATCCCCGCCCGCGACCTGCGTCACCGGCTCAGCCACGACCGGCGCCTCGGCGGCCGGGGCACGCTGCGGCGTCACGCCCTCCGCCGGCGAATCGGCCGAGCTCTCCTGCCCCCCACACGCCGCCAGCACGAGCAACGCCGCAACCGCAGAACGCTTGATCACCGATCTATCTCCCGAACGAGTTCAACCCTTTGCGTAGCCCAACTTTACCCGCCCCGCCCCTCATCGTTCCTCCGTGCCTCCGTGTGAGACTCACCCCCCGCAGATCGTATCGATCTGCGTGAAGTCGATCAGCACCTCGCGCGGCTTCGACCCGTCCGGCGGCCCCAGCACGCCCGCGAAGTGGAGCTGGTCGATGATGCGCGCCGCGCGCCCGTAGCCGATGCGCAGGCGACGCTGGAGGAGCGACGTGGATCCTCCCTGGTGCTGGACGCACAGCTCCGCCGCCTCGCGAAAGAGCTTGTCGCGCTCGCCGATGGCCTCCTCCGGCTCCAGCTCGCCCGTATCCTCGGAGGCGCGCACCACGTCCAGGATGTTGGCCTCGCCCGTGCCCTCCGCCAGTTCCAGGCCGGCGGCGATCGCCTCCTCGCGGCGGATGCGGGCCTGCTCGCGATACCACTTCATCACCTCCTCCGTCTCCTCCGTGGAGAGGTAGGCGCCCTGGATGCGGGTAAGCTCGCTGCTCCCGGGGGGCAGCATCAGCATGTCGCCGTTCCCCAGCAGGGAGTCGGCGCCGTTGCCGTCCAGGATGGTGCGGCTGTCCACCTTGGACGAGACGCGGAAGGCGATGCGGCTGGGGAAATTGGCCTTGATCAGCCCCGTGATGACGTTCACCGACGGGCGCTGCGTGGCGAGGATCAGGTGGATGCCGATGGCGCGCGCCTTCTGCGCCAGCAGCGCAAGCGGCTTCTCCACCTCGCCCTGCACCGTCATCATCAGGTCGGCGAGTTCGTCGATGATAACCACGATGTACGGCAGCTCGCCGCCCTTGTAGATCCAGCGGTCCGGATCGCCCTCGTCGCCGTCGGCCTCGGGGGTGCGCAGGATGGCGTTCTGCTCCACCCGCTTGTTGAAATCGCCGATGTTGCGGACGCTGTTCACCGACAGCAGCGCGTAGCGGCGCTCCATCTCCAGCACCGCCCACTTGAGCACCGCGGCGGCGTCGTTGTTGTCCGTGACGACCGGGTGCCGCAGGTGCGGAAGGTCGTTGTACATCGACAGCTCCACCATCTTGGGGTCCACCATCAGGAACCGCAGCGAGCGCGGCGTGTGGCGGAAGATGAGGGAGGTGATGATGGTGTTGACGCAAACCGACTTGCCGGAGCCGGTGGCGCCCGCGATCAGCAGGTGGGGCATCTTGGCCAGGTCCACCACGGTGGGACGGCCGGCGATGTCCTTGCCCAGCGCCAGCGGCAGCGCGGCCTTGGTGGCGCGGTACGCGGGCGATTCGATGGTCTCGCGAAAGTACACCATCTCGGGCGTGGGATTGGGCACCTCGACGCCCACGGCGCCCTTGCCCGGGATCGGCGCCACGATGCGGACGGAGGGCGCGCGCAGCGCCAGCGCCAGGTCGGCCTCCAGGTTGGCGATGCGCGCCACCTTCACCCCCGGCGCAGGGCTGATCTCGAACTGCGTGACCACCGGACCCGACGTCATCCCGACGATCGATCCCTCGATCTTGAAGGTGGCCAGCTTGTCGATCAGCACTTGGCCGAGCTTGTCGAGCTCCTCGCGGTTGCGCGCGTCGTCGCGCGGCGGCGCGGCGGTCAGCATGCCGCTGGGCGGCACGTCGTTGGCGAGCGGGTCGCCACTGTCTTCGGGGATCAGCTCCACCTGCTCGGCGCTCACGCCGCGGGGGCCGGCGGGCTTGGCCGCGACGGACTTCGGCGCGGCCTTCGCCTTGGCGGCGGCGGCCACGGGCTGCGCCACCGGGACGGCGGCGACGCCGTCGAGCACGGTAGCGTCGGGATCCACCCCGACATCCTCGTCCAGCCCCTCCCAGTATCCCTCGATCTCGGCTTCCTCGAAGTCGTCCTGCACCACCGACGCGGGCGCGGTCCCGGGGACCGGGGGCAGCCCGTCGTCCTCCTCCGCCGCGTCCGACACGGTGCGCTTGGGGAGAAACTTCAGCGTGCTCGGCAGCGCCAGCGTGGGCTTGGGCAGGGCGACGGCGGCCTGCTTGGCCTGCGTGACGGCGAAACGCCCGCCGTGGAACATGCTGCGCAGGGGGTTCCATCCCACCGTGGCCACGCAGAGGCCCGCAAATGCGAAGAAGAGCACGATCGCGCCGCCCACCGTGCCCACGGACGAAACCAGCAGCATCGCCAGCGCGGCGCCCAGCCAGCCGGCGGAAAGCGTCGGCGTTCCCGCGGTGGCCCCCAGCACACTGATGGCGCCGGGGATGATCACCATCAGCCCCGACAGCAGGAACGTCCAGCGGAACGCGGTCGCCGGCCCCATGCGGTGGTAGGCGAACGCGCCCCAGATCCACGCCAGCAGGGGCAGCGCCACGGCGCCCACGCCCAGGAATCCAATCACCGCCTGGCCCAGGTGCCGGCCGACGATTCCCACCACGTTGCCGGCGGGGAACACGCCTTCGGCGCCCACCGCGGCGACGGGGAACAGGCTCAGCGCCAGCAGCAGGCCCAGGGCGAACAGGCCCAGGCCCCACAGCTCGCGCCGCTGCTTGTCATCGAGGGTAAACACAGTGCTCACCGGTCCTGCGGGGTCACACGGAAGAGCGGACGCGGCGGTGGGGCCATGCAGGCCTGCCCGCCGTGGGGAACAAGTGGTGAAACAAGATAGTGAGAACAGCGCTCCCGGCCAACGGGCAAGTGGTGGGAACGTGATTTGACTAGCCCCGCGCACCCGCCGTACCGTGTGGACCCAAGCCGCACGGCTCGCATTCCCCACTCGACTCGACCGACGATGCGCTACTCCTACCACCTGCTGGACGTATTCACCGACCGCGTGTTCGGAGGCAACCCGCTCGCCGTCTTTCCCGATGGCCGCGGTCTCTCTACCGAGCAGATGCAGCGCGTCGCGGCGGAGCTGAACCTGTCGGAAACGGTCTTCGTGCTGCCCGCCGAGACGGAGGCGGGCACGCGAAAGCTGCGCATCTTCACCCCCGCCGTCGAGCTTCCGTTCGCCGGGCATCCCACAGTGGGCACGGCGGTGCTGCTCGGCGAAACGGGCGCGGTGCCGGAGGACGTCCAGAACATTGTCCTCGAAGAGACGGTCGGCCCTGTCGCCGTGCGCATCTGGCGGGAAGCCGGCCGGCCGACGTTCGCGCAGCTCACCGCGGCGCAGGCGCCGGAGTTCGGCCCGCCGCCCCCGGCGCCCGCAGAACTGGCGCGGGTCATCGGACTGGACGAGTCGGACCTGCTGGACGGTGAGTGGGCGCCGGGAACGGCCTCATGCGGCGTGCCGTTCGTCATCGTGCCCGTGCGCTCGCGCGAAGCCCTGGCCCGCGTGCGCATGGACCAGGGTGCTTGGGAGCGCGTGCTGGCGGATACCTGGGCGCCGCACCTGTACATCGTCGCGCCCGGCGCGGAGGGTGCGGACCTGCGCGCGCGGATGTTCGCACCCGCCATGGGCCTGGGCGAAGACCCGGCGACCGGCGCCGCGGCGACGGCGCTCGCCGCGTACCTGGCCCGCCGCGAGAACGGCGAGCCGTCGACGCACCGGTGGACGGTGGAGCAGGGCGTGGAGATGGGCCGTCCCAGCACGCTCTATCTGGAGGCGGAGGTGGAAGCCGGCTCCATCACGGCCATCCGCGTGGGCGGCAGCGCGGTTCTCGTCGGCCAGGGCTGGATGGAGATCCCGTCCGATGTTTCCACGTAACTCGTTTATGGCTCAGAACTTGAACGCGGAAAGGCGACCGGTGTAAGGGAGCGTGGATGAGGACCGGGTGCTCGGAACAGGAGAGGCTGATTGTCGATGGAATTGCTGAGATCCACCCACAAATTTGCGTTCGTTACGCTCACCCTGCTTCTTACGGCCGGGTGCCTCGACAACGTGGGGCCGGTTGCCCCGGAGCCTGATCCCGATCCGCGCGTCACGAACCCGCATGCGGACCAGGCGCTGTTCCTTGAGGCCGCCCGAGCCGCCTGGCAGTACGCCGACAGCCAGTACCAGCCGACAACCGGGTTGATCAACTCCGTCCACGACTACAAGTACGCCACCGTGTGGGACATCGCCAGCGGCCTCTCGGCGATGTACTGCGCCAACCGGCTGGGCCTGCTGCCGCGCACGGAGTACGACGCGCGGATGAGCCGGGCGCTCAAGACGCTGGAAACCATGCCCCTGTTCGACGGGGCCGTCTTCAGCAAGAACTACCGGACTCCCACGGCCGCCATCGCCGGGCGCGACGACCGCGACGTCAGTTCGTCGGAGCGTGGCACGGGATGGTCGGCTACGGACGTCGGCCGGCTGCTCGTCTGGCTGCGCATCATCGCCGAAAAGCAGCCCCAGTACGCGCCGGAGATCAGTCGCATCGTCGCGCGGCTGGACCTGGGCCGCGTGGTGGCCGATGGGTACCTGTGGGGCACGGACGTGGATGCCGCCGGAGCCGTGCGCCGCTATCGCGAGGGCAGGCTAGGGTACGAGCAGTACGCGGCGCGCGGCTTCGAACTGTGGGGCTACCCCGCCCCGCGCGCGCTGAGCCTGTCCGAGAACACCTTTCCCATCGAGGTGCTGGGCGTGCCGCTGCTGGCCGACCGCCGCGGTGACGAGCACCTGACGAGCGAGCCGTTCATCCTCGCCGGGCTGGAGGTCGGGTGGAAT
Organism: Longimicrobium sp.; assembly: GCF_036388275.1. NCBI lineage: Bacteria > Pseudomonadati > Gemmatimonadota > Longimicrobiia > Longimicrobiales > Longimicrobiaceae > Longimicrobium > Longimicrobium sp. Next base: position 68,186 of record NZ_DASVSF010000013.1, on the reverse strand, counting down.
GCCGAGATGCGCGCGCTGTCGGAACGCGTGCTGAAGGTTCAGGAGGAGCGGTTCAAGCGCACCGGGCAGATGACGATGGTCAGCGAGGACCACGTTCCGGTGGCGCCGTGGTACTTCTACTACTACTCCATCAACCACCACGGCCAGCAGTTCGTGGTGAACGTGCAGGGCTCGGACGTGGACCTGAACGACCCCCGGTGGATCAGCGCCAAGGCGGCGTTTGCCTGGCACGCGCTGCTTCCCGGCGGATACACGCGGAACGCGGTGGATGCGGTCGCCGCCGCGCGCACCGAGCGCGGGTGGAGCTCCGGCGTGTACGAGAACGGACGCAAAAGCACGGGCAGCGAGAACATCAACACGGCCGCCGTCATCCTGCAGGCCGCGCTGTACAGCCGCACCGGCCTGCCGCTGATCGACTGAGCGGTCACTCCGAAGCGCAGCGGGCGGGCTCGGCCATGATGACGGCCGGGCCCGCTTCTGTCTTGCTCCGCCCCGCGCGCGCCGGTACACTTGGCTTCGATCCAGCTCGACGCCACCCAATCCCGTGCACGAGATCCATGCCTGCCGACCGCGACCTCGAAAAGACCTATTCCCGCGCCCAGTTCGTCCAGAAGCTGCGGCGCCTGGCCGACGCCATCGAAACCGGAAAGCCCTTCAACATCCAGGTAGCCGGCGAGCGCCTGCGCATCCCCGCCACCGCCGACTTCAACATCGAGCACGAGCGCGAGGGCACCTCGGAAGAGCTGGAGTTCCAGCTCCGCTGGACACGCGACGCGGAGTGAAGGATTGTTGCGGCGCCTGTAGACGTCCGCTCTCTTCCGGAGGTCAGGAGCGTGAGTAGACCCAGTGCGATTCACTGCGATCCGGAGATCATGGGCGGAGTGCCGATCTTCGTCGGCACTCGCGTTCCGTTCAAGAACTTGATCGACTACTTGGCAGGCGGCCACGCGCTAACAGAGTTTCTGGATGACTTTCCCAGCGTAGCACGTGACCAGGCAGTCCAGGCGCTGGACGAAGCGAAGCAAGCGCTGGAAACCCGCGCGCGCTCGTAGCGGACACGAGCTCGCGCGGCAGGTGAAGCCCCGAGCGGGACGCGACAGCGGCCCGAGTCGGGCTTTCCGCTGTCCCAGCGGCGGGTTCACCCGCTCAGGGGGCCCCGCGGGGCGGGTGTCCTGCGCGCCACCGGGAAAGCCGAGATCCCGCATTCGTGACCGCTGCCGCGCCCAGGTTTGTACGTGTCCGCGGCTGGATCCTTCGCCCCGCGACGCATGGGGATTGGGACGGCGCGGTGCGCTTGGGGCTCAGGATGACAGAATACGGAGCGGCCCCGCGCCTGGATGGCGCGGGGCCGCTTTGGTGCGATGTCCGGCAGGTCAGACCGCGGCGGGCGCGGCGAGAGTCACCTGGCGGTCGTGGAGCACGGGCACCGCGTCGCGCAGGTCCCGCTGCGCGCAGTACGCCAGGTCGTCGCCCAGCCCCGCCTCGAGGATGGAGCGGCCGGCGGCGGTGACGGGAAAGAGCTTGGCCGGGTCGGGATACTCGTCGGCCAGGGCCAGCGCCGCGAGCGCGCCGTCGTTCAGCTCCCACTCCTCGTCCGGAAGCGCCTTCATCACCGCCGCGGCGAGCTGGCCGGCGCACACGGCGTCTTCCAGCCCGAACACCCGCTCGCGCCCCGCGCACAGCAGCACGGGCTCGGCCCCGGTCCTCACCAGGTCGTCGACCACCGCCTGGAAGTTGAGCCACGAGGCCACCACCACCCGCGCCCCCGCCGAGGCCGCCGTCAGCGCGATGGTGCCGTTGGTCGTGGACATCACCACGATCTTGCCCGCGATGCGCTCGGCCGTGAACTCGCCCGGCGAGTTGCCCAGGTCGAACCCCTCGATGGGCAGGCACTTGCGCTCGCCCGCCAGCAGCACCTCGTCGCGCCCCAGCGTGTTGGCCAGGCGAATGGCCTCCTCGATGGTGCCCACCGGGAACAGCGCCCGGGCGCCCGCCGCCAGCGCCTCGACGATGCTGCTGGACGCGCGCAGCACGTCCAGCACCACCACGGTGCGCTCGGCGATCTCCCCCGGAACCAGCTCGCCGGGGGTCAGCAGCACGTCCAGCCTCATCTCAGGAACCCGCCCGTTCGGCCATCCACCGCTCCAGGAACTTCGTGTCGACCTCGCCGGCCACGAAGTCGGGGTTGTCCATCACCTGCCGCAGGAACGGGATGGTGGTGTGCACCCCCTCGATCACCGTTTCGGCCAGCGCGCGCTTCATCCGCGCGATCGCCTCTACGCGGTTGGGCGCGTGCACGATCACCTTGGCGAGCAGCGAGTCGTAGAACGGCGGCACGCGGTAGCCGCTGTACACGTGCGTGTCCACCCGCACCCCCGGCCCGCCGGGCGCGTTGAAAACCGAGATGGTGCCCGGCGACGGCGCGAAGTTGCGCGAGGGGTCTTCGGCGTTGATGCGGCACTCGATGGCGTGGCCGCGCAGCTGGATCTCGGCGTCGGGGAGCGACAGCGGCAGCCCGGCGGCCGCGCGGATCTGCTCCTTCACCAGGTCGAAGCCCGTGCACATTTCGGTGACCGGGTGCTCCACCTGGATGCGCGTGTTCATCTCCATGAAGTAGAACGAGTTGTCCTCGTTCAGCAGCATTTCGATGGTGCCCGCCCCCACGTAGTCGATGGCCTTGGCGCCCGCCACTGCGGCGTCGCCCATGGCCTGGCGCAGCTCCGGCGACAGCGCGGGAGAGGGAGCCTCTTCCAGCAGCTTCTGGTGGCGCCGCTGGATGCTGCAGTCGCGCTCGCCCAGGTGGATCACGCGGCCGTGCGCGTCGCCCAGGATCTGGAACTCGATGTGGCGGGGGCGCGCCAGGTACTTTTCGATGTACACCGAGTCGTCGTTGAACGCCGACGCCGCCTCCGCCCGCGCCATGCCGAAGGCGGCCACGAACTCGTCCTCGCTGGCGGCCACCCGCATTCCCTTGCCGCCACCGCCGGCGGCGGCCTTGATCAGCACGGGAAAGCCGATCTCGCGCGCGGCGGCAAGCGCCTCCTCCGGGTCGGCGATGGCGTCGGTGCCGGGAACGATGGGCACGCCCGTCTCGCGCATGGTGCGGCGGGCCGTGGCCTTGTCGCCCATCATGCGGATCTGCTGCGGCGTGGGGCCGATGAAGGTGATCTCGCTGGCTTCGCAGATCTCCGAGAACTCGGCGTTCTCCGCCAAAAACCCGTAGCCCGGGTGGATGGCGTCGGCCCCGGTGATCTCGGCCGCGGCGATGATGCGCGGGATGTTCAGGTAGCTTTCGCGCGCCGACGGCGGGCCGATGCACACGTCTTCGTCGGCGAAGCGCACGTGCAGGCTTTCGCGGTCGGCCTCGCTGTAGACGGCCACCGTGCGGATGCCCAGCTCGCGGCAGGCGCGGATCACGCGGAGGGCGATCTCGCCCCGGTTCGCGATGAGAACTTTGCGGAACACGTCGTCTATCTTTTCAGGCGTCGCGCCGGCCCGTCCAGTCCACTTCCTGCTCGCCGGGCTGAACTCCCGACACGCGCAGGGCGAACTCGGACGGGTTCGACGCGTAGTGCATGGCCCACTCGTAGCTGATCCACCCGCGCGAATACAGGTCCAGCAGCGACTGGTCGAAGGTCTGCATCCCGTACTGCACCCGCCCGTCGGCGATCAGGTCGGGGATGGACTGCGATTCGTCGCCCGTGCGGATGAGCTGCGCGATGGCGGCGGTGTTCACCAGCACCTCGGCCGCGGGAACGCGCCCCGGCCGGTCGGCGCGGGGGATCAGGCGAAGCGAGACCACCGCGCGCAGCGCGTTGGCCAGCATCCCCCGGATCTCCTGGTGCTGGTGAGGCGGAAAGAACGAGATGATGCGGCCGATGGTCTGCGCCGCGTCGGCCGTGTGCAGCGTGCTGAGCACCAGGTGCCCCGTGTCGGCGGCCTTGAGCACCGTTTCCATCGACGGCCGGTCGCGGATCTCCCCCAGCATGATCACGTCGGGGTCCTGCCGCAGCACGTGGCGCAGCGCGTCGTGGAAGGAGTGCGTGTCGGCCCCCACCTCGCGCTGGCTGACGATGGAGCGCACGTCGCGGTGAAGGAACTCGATGGGGTCCTCGACCGTGACGATGTTCACCGCCCGCCGCTCGTTCAGGTGGCGGATCATCGCCGCGAGCGTGGTCGACTTGCCGGAGCCGGTGACGCCCGTCACCAGCACCAGCCCGCGCGGGGTGACGGCGATCTGCTCCAGCACCGGCGGCAGGTCCAGCGTTTCCAGGCCGGGCACCTCGAAGGGAATGCCGCGCAGGGCCATCCCCAGCGTGCCGCGCTGCTGGAAGATGTTGGCACGGAAGCGCCCCAGCCCCTGCACGCCGATGGCGAAGTCGATCTCCTTACGCTCGGCGAACTCCTCGCGCTGGCGGGGGTTCAGCGTCTGCTCGCTGCACCGCTTCAGGTCGTCGGGGCGGAGGACGGGGAGGTCGGTTTCCACCAGCTCGCCGTTGACGCGCACCACGGGCGGGCGGCCCACCTTCAGGTGAAGGTCGGAGCCGCCGCGCCTGACCAGGTCGGCCAGCGCGTCGCGCAGGCTGAACTCGCGGCCGCCACCGCCGGGCTTGGTGACGGCCACCCCCTCCGCCGTGCTCACGCCGGGTCGAGGCGGAACAGCACTTGGCCGTACTCCACGGGCTCGCCGTTCTCCACCAGGATCTCGCGGATGGTGCCGGCGGTGTCGGCGGGAAGCTCGTTCATCAGCTTCATCGCCTCCAATATGCAGAGCGTCTGCCCCTTGCCCACGCGCGTGCCCACTTCCACGTACGACGGGGCCTCGGGTGCCGGCGAGCGGTAGAAGGTGCCCACCATGGGCGACTTGATGTCGACCAGGTTGCTGGCCGGCGCGGCCGGGGCGGCGGCGCCCGCGGCGGGGGCGGCGCTGGGCGCGGCGGCGGCGGGCGCCGGTGCAGCCGCGGGAGCCGCATGGGCCACCGGCGCGGGGAGGGCGGCGGCAGCCACGGGAGCCGGGGGCGGCGTCTTGTTGATCCGAATGCGGGTGCCGCCGCGGCTGATCTCCATCGAGTCGATGCCGCTGGCGTCCACCGCGTCGATCAGGCCGCGCAGGAAGTCGAGATCGATCATTTCGCGCGCTCGATGTACTTGTCTTCACGCCGGTCGACGCGGATGACGTCGCCCTCGTTCAGGAACAGCGGCACCTGCACCACGGCGCCGGTCTCCAGCGTGGCGGGCTTGGTGCCGCCGGTGGCGGTGTCGCCGCGGACGCCCGGGTCCGTCTGCGTGACGGTGAGCGTGACGAAGAAGGGGAGCTCCACGGAGATCACCTTTTCGCCGTGCAGCAGGCCGTCCACCTCCATGCCGTCCTTCAGGTACCTCAGCTGGTCTTCGCCGATGACCTCGCCCGTCAGGGCCACGTCGTCGAACGACTGCGAGTCCATGAAGTGGTACAGGTGGCCGTCGGTGTAGCTGTACGTCATGGGCCGGTGCTCCAGGCGCACCTCGTCGATGCGCTCGCCCGCCCGGAACGTCTTTTCCAGCACGTTGCCGGTAAGGACGTTGCGAAGCTTGCTGCGCACCACCGTGTTGCCCTTCCCCGGCTTGTGATGCTGGAACCACATGATGGTCCACAGCGTCCCATCCATGTTGATGGTCATTCCGTTCCGGAAATCGGCCGTCGTCGCCACGAGAACTCCCGTTGTAGGTCAAGGTACCGGAGTACCAAGTGCCGAGTACCCAGTGCCGAGTACCGGGCACTTGGCACCAGGTGCTAGGTACTTCTCTTCAAATGATCCACCAGGGCCCGCAGCCCCAGCAGGTAGCTGTCCACGCCGAAGCCCGAGACTACGCCCACCGCCCCGGCCGCCAGGTACGACCGGTGCCGGAAGCGCTCCCGGGCAAACACGTTGCTAAGATGCACCTCCACGTACGGCCGCGCCACTCCCGACAGCGCGTCGGCGATGGCCACGCTGGTGTGCGTGTACGCCGCCGCGTTCACCACGAACCCGTCCACGCCTTGCTCGGCGGACCGGTGGATGAAGTCCACCAGCTCGCCTTCGTGGTTGCTCTGGAAGGAGCGGACCCGCGCGCCCAGCTCGCGGCCGTGCGCCTGCAGCTGCAAGTCGATCTCGGCCAGCGTCTGGCGGCCGTAGATCCCGGGCTCGCGGGTGCCCAACAGGTTCAGGTTGGGCCCATGCACGACCTCGATGTTCACCGCTTCAGGCTCTGCAACCAGGCCTGGAAACTTTCCAGGTCTTCGTCGTCTTCTTCCTGCGCGCCCGCGGCCGGCGCGGGCGCGGAGGGCGCGGCCGGCGGCGGCGCGGGGGGCGCGAACGCCGATGGAGGCGGCGTGTACGGCCCAGGATCCAGCGCGGGGAAGCTCGTCGGCAGCGGCTCCGGCGTCGGGGCCGGCGCGGGCTCGGGCGCGGCGGCAGCGGGCGCGGCCGGCGCGCTCCCGGCAAAGAAGTCTTCGAAGCTGAATCCGCCCGTGGGCTCGGCGGCGGCGGGCTCCGCCGGCTCGGCCGGAAGCTCCCACGGCAGCAGACCCTCGTCGTCCGCCTGCGCGGCGGGCGTGCTCTCGGCAGAGCGCGTGCCGCTGGTAAGCTCGTCGCTCAGTTCGAACGCTTCCAGGTCTACCGTCGAACGGGGCGTGGACGGGGCGGCCCACGGCTCGTCCAGGTCCAGCGGCTCCAGCTCCGCAGCCTCCGGCTCCCCCACGGGCGGACCCGCAACCGGTACGTCGCCCGGGAACGCCCAGGGCTCGTCGTCCGCCGCGGCGGGCGCATCGATCACCGCGTCCGTGCCGACCGCCGCGAAGTTCAGCCCGTCCACTGCGGCGGGCTCCTCCAGCGGCGCCGTCTCCGCACCCGCCAGGTACGCGTCGATGGACGACGGCTCGTCCCCCGCGCCGGGCTCGTCCAGGGGCGCGGTGTCGGCTCCGGTCAGGTACGCGTCGATGGGCGACGGCTCGTCCACCGGCGGCTCGATCGCGGGGAACCCGGGCTCCGCCAGCGCATCGGCCTGCGTCGGCGGCTGATCGACCGTGCCGAAGCCGAGGTCGTCCACCCCGGCGTCGAAGGCCGACGAGTCGTCTCCCGCCCCGGCATCCAGATCGGCCGCGGGGGCGATGGTCAGCGTGCCGGAGTCGACGGAGGCCTCGTAGGACGGCGTCTCGGCGGCAGCCTGGCCGGGCGTCCACGAGAGCAGCGACTGGAAGTAGCCTGCCATGGTGGCACCAGCGGTCGCGGCGGCGGCCAGCGGCAGGTCGTCCTCGTCGTCGCCCTCGTCCAGCGGGGCGGCGGCGATGGTCCAATCGGCGCTCAGGTCGGCGACCTCTTCGGCAGAGGCGGGGATGTGCAGCTCGCCGCCATCGTCCGCCACCACGATCAGGTCGAAGCCCGCCGACTCCGTGGGCGTCACCGTCGGCGGCTCCCACGCGCCTCGCTCGCCGTACACGTCCGTGGACGCCATCGCCGTCTCGGGCAGCGCAGCCTGGTCCCCGTCGTCGAACCCGTTCGCGAACGAGTCGGCGAAGGGGTCGGCGGAAGCGGATGCAACCGCGGGCGCCGGCGTATCGAAGGACGGGGCTCCGGCATCGGTGGAAGCGGGTTCGTCCGCCGCACCGAAGTCCAGCGTACCGAGGGACGACTGCAGGCCCGTGTCCGGCAGCGGGGAGGGCGTTCCACCGGCGGCGAAGGCGTCCACGCCCGCCAGCCAGTCGGGGGCGGCCTCTTCCTCGTCGCCCGTGCCGAAGGCGGAGGGCCCCGCGGGGGCGGCGCCGCCGGCCTGCGCCTCGATCTCCGCCAGGCGGCGCACCAGCCCTGGCTCAGGCCCGCGCTGGTCGATCAGGGTGCGGTACGTGTCTGCCGCGCGGTCCAGCAGACCCTGGCTGGCGTACAGCTCGGCCATCGTTTCCGTCACCACCTCGGCATCGACGTCGTCGTGGTGGTCGGCCCCGTGGTCGTGCGCGGCGGAGTCGTCGCCCATGTCCAGCAGCGGCAGCCCGGCCCCGGCGAGCGGCGCGTTCAGCAGCGACTCGTCGTACGACGAGTCGTCGGCCGCGGTGCTCTCGCCCACGTCCTGGCGCGCATCCACGTCCAGCCATCCGCCCGAATCGTCCGCGGGGCCGGAGGGCGCATCCGGGGCGGAGGACGCGGCGGCGGGGGACGACGTGTCCAGGTCCAGGCTGCCGAACCCGAACGCGTCGAAGCCGTCATCCGCCGTGGGGGCTGAGGGTGCGGCCGCGGTGGGCGCCCCATCGTCGATGGCGATGTCGCCCCACGTGTCCAGCCCCACGGTCGCGTCGGCCCCGTCGGACGGCACCGGGGCAAGGTTCACCATCCCGAACTCGCCACGTTCCGCATCATCCGCGAAGCCCGCGTCCGCGCCGCCGGCCACAGGCAGCCCCTCGCCCGCGCCGCCCCAGCTGGTGCCCACCTGCACGGGCTCGTCCACCGTGGCCGCGTCGGCGCCGGGGCGGTCCAGGGCCGCGAGGGCGGCGCGGGCGTCGGCGTTCACGGGATCCACCGACAGCAGCTCGCCGTACCAGCGCCGCGCCTCATCCAACCGGCCGTTGGCCTGCGCCATTTCGGCCAGGGTGCGCAGGGCGATCAGGTTCTGCGCGTCGATGGAAAGAACGTAGTGGAACTCGTTGGCCGCTTCCTGGTGCGCCCCGCGGTCCGCTAGGCACCGCCCCAGCAGCACGTGCGCGCTCAGGCCGTGGTGCCGCTTCAGGTTTTCGCGCAGGATCTCTTCGGCCCGGGAAATTTCCCCCGCGTCGCGCCAGGCACCGGCCAGGGCCACGAAGAAGCGGCCCGGGTTGCCGGCGTAGCTGGTTTCCAGCTGCTGAATCCGGGACGCCAGCTCAGGAGAAAGATCGGCCATACCGTGTAACGGGGCGCGAGAAAAGCCGGGGCGAGGCTGGGGTGACAGGGGGTGCAACTTAAATCTGGCGCTCAGCTACTGTCAACAACGCCGCCGGGTTGCGTGGGCGCGGCGCTCCAACTATTTTGGGCGGCTTGCTTTCCCGCATGAAACGCGGTTTCCCGGCACCTTCAGACGCCGAATCGCCAGCCGGCGCTTCGGATCCCAGCGCGGAGTCCGTTTCCACATGATGCAGTTCATCCGCTCCAACGTGGGCAAGGCCCTGGTCTTCCTCATCATCCCCGCTTTCATCCTGTGGATGGTGCTCGAGATCGGCATGGAAGTGATGGGTGGCGCCGGCGCGCGGGCCGGCGCCCTGGGCAGCGTCAACGGCTCGGCCATCACCGTGCAGGCGTACAACGACGCCTACAACGCGATGATGCAGCAGGCGCAGCAGCAGGGCACCGAGATCACGCCCGAGACGGAGCGCGCCATCCGCGAGCAGGCGTGGGACCAGCTGGTCGCCGAGATCCTGCTTCGCCAGGAGCTTTCGCGCCGCCGCATTCGCGTGACGGACCAGGAGATCCTGTGGGCCGCCCGCAACCTTCCGCAGCCGGACCTGGCCCAGCAGGAGATCTTCCTGACCAACGGCCAGTTCGACCTGCAGAAGTACCGCGCGTTCCTGGGCAGCGCACGCGCCACGCCCGAGATCTTCGCGCAGTTGGAGCAGTACTACCGCGAGTCGCTGCCGCGCCAGAAGCTGATCAACCAGCTTTCCGCGGGCCGCTTCCTGAGCGACGCCGAGCTGTGGCGCGCATTCCAGGACCGCAGCGAGACGGTGACGGTGGACTACGTGGCGCTGCCGCTGGAAAAGCTGGCTCCCACGGCGCCCACGGTCACCCAGGCGGAGATCCGCCGCTACTACGACGAGCACCGCGATGACTTCGACCGTCCGCAGGGCGCGCGGCTGAAGGTGGCGTACCTTCCGCTGACCATCACCGAGGCGGACCGCGCGGGCACCATCCGGCAGGCGCAGGAGCTTCGCCAGGAGCTGGCGGGCGGCGCCGACTTCGCCGAGGTGGCGCGCCGCGAGTCCGACGACACGGGGAGCGCGCAGCAGGGCGGCGACCTGGGCACGTTCGGCCGCGGGCAGATGGTGCCCTCGTTCGATTCGGCCGCCTTCGCGCTGCCGGTGAACGAGATCTCGCAGCCCGTGGTCAGCCAGTTCGGCGTGCACCTGATCCAGGTGCAGGAGCGCACGGGCGAGCAGGTGAAGGCGCGCCACATCCTGCTGAGCTTCGAGAAGGACCCGCAGGAGGTCGACCGGCTCGAGAAGCAGCTGGAGGCGGTGGCGGCCAACGCCGAGCGCCTGGGGCTGCGCCGGGCGTCGCAGGGCGTGCAGGGCATCACCTTCCGCGACAGCGTGGAGTTGACCTCGGAGACGGCGTTCCTTCCCGGGGTGGGGCCGGCGCAGGAGGCACTGAACTGGGCGCAGCAGGCGCAGGTGGACATCGCGGCCGGCGACGGCAGCAACGTCAGCGAGGTGCTGGAGTCGCCACAGGCGCTGTACCTGGTGCAGCTCGACGAATACTACGGCGCCGGGAAGATGACGCTGGCCCAGGCCACGCCGCGCATTCGCGACCGGCTGATCCGCGACAAGCGGATTGAGGCGGCGATGGGCGCGGCGAACAAGATCCTGGGCCAGGTTCGCGGCGGGCAGAGCCTGGAGCAGGTGGCGCAGGCGAACGGGCTGGCGGTGCAGCGCACGGGGCCGTTCAGCCGGGTGATGGGCAACCCGGTGTTCGGGCAGGCCAACGCGGCGATCGGCGTGGCGTTCGGAACGCCGGTGGGCCAGGTTGGCCCCGTGGCCCGGACCGAGGCCGGCCTGTTCCTGATCCGCCCGTACGAGCGCACCGAGGCCGACCGCGCGCAGTTCGACGCGCAGAAGGCGGCGCAGCGCCAGCAGTCTGCGCAGGCGATGCAGCAGGAGCTGTTCATGCAGTGGCTGCGCAACGCCCGCGAAAACGCCGAGATCAAGGACAACCGCGAGAAGCTGCTGAATCAGAGCGCCGCCGCCTGATCCGCTCCCGCGCGGTTGGAAGAAGCCCCGCCCCGGATTTCCGGGGCGGGGCTTTTTTCGGGCCGACCCCTCCGCGGGCGAATGAATTCGCTGCAACAAACACACGAAATCCACCTTTGTGGATTGGCTTGCTGCCGTGCAGCCTCGTCCGTGTGGCGCGCCCGGACTCAATCGGCTGTCATCCCCAGACCTGTGCCGCTCATGCTCGCCCTGCAGTTCCCCGCAGGGCGAGCTGGCGATCAAGTCACGAGTCCGTTCAGGCGCCGCCGCCCGTCAGTGGCGGTGCCCCGGCGCCTGGCCCCCGCTCCCATGCCCGCCGTGACCCTGACCGGGCGGGTGCGCCCCGGTAGGCGCACGCGGCGCGGATGCCTGGTCCCAGGGCTCCACGACCTCCAGCACCTGCATCATCCCGCGCTCCTCGTGGCCCAGGATGTGGCAGTGCATGACGAACGCTCCGGTGGGCGGGCCGCAGTTGCCGTCCGGGCACCCCTTGAAGGTGTCGTACTTCTGCGTGATCACCGCGTACGCGGTGTTCGGGATGCCGTTCCCCGCCGTGTCTTGCCGCGCCTGGGGCAACGGGAGCACGTCCAGCCAGATGGGGCGGCCCGAGTCTGCCGCGGCGTTCAGCTGCTCGTACAGTTCGCCGAACGGGTCGCCGGGAAAGTACACCACCCGGTTCACCTGGAAGGGGTTGATGTGGATGTGGAACGGGTGGTTGATCCCCTGCTGGCTGTTGTTGACGATCTTCCACGTCTGGGTCTGGCCCAGGGCCATGGGCATTGCGGTACCGACGGTGTCCGACGGCACGAAGACGCTGTTGTCGTCGTACCGCTGGAAGGGGTTCAGGCGGCTCCCCAGGTAGAACTGGGTGGGCTGCTGGCCCAGGCTGTCGGTGAACACGATCAGCGCAGTGTCGCGCTGCACCGGAAGCGTCTCCGCCAGGAAGCCGGGAAGGGGCGGAAGCGAGGTGGGCAGCCGGGTGTTGCGGCCCCGCAGTGTGGGGTCCACCACCACCCTGAACAGCACGGCTCCCGGCGGCGCGGTCTCGTCCCGCGGCTCCGCGTCGGGCAGAATGTCCGAGCCGGCCCTGAGCGAGCGGTCCCGGGTCGCGCGGCTGGCGCCCCCGTTGTGGACGGCATGGAAGACGTGCGTCCCGGGGGTCGTGGGCGCCTGGACGAACACGTCCAGCCGCTGTCCCGGCGCCATGAACAGCGCCGTATCCGCATACCGCGTCGTGTAGTTCCCGGGAGAGAACTGTACGCCGTCGCGCGCGATGTCGTACAGCAGCGGTTCCCGCCCCGCCGAGTCGGCGAAGCCGATCTGGAAGGTCTTGGTGGTCCGCGTGGTGTTCTCGTTCACGATGCGCCAGCGCTGCACCTCGCCCGGCGCCATGTACACGGTGGGCTGGTACTGGCCGTTCACCAGCACCGGCGACTTGTCCAGCTCCCCCTGGTGCCCCAGCAGCCCCACCCGTTCAGCCACCTGCTGGATGGCCATCAGGTGCTCGCGCATCCGCAGTGCCTTCACGATGGAATCGAGCCCGGTGGCGGGGTCGTCCACGATGAACGCGCCCGCCATTCCGTTCGCCACCTGGATGGCCACCGAGCCGTGCTTGTGCGGGTGGTACCAGTGCGTTCCCGGAGACTGGTTCTGCGGGATGCGGAAGGAGTACTGCAGGGTGTCGCCCGGGGCGATCACCATCAGCACGTCGTCACCGACCGCCGTGGACGTGCTGTCCGGGGTCACGTGCATGCCGTGGTAATGGATGTTGGTGTAGTTGGGGCCGTGAAAGCACGCCTGGAACACGTCCGGGATGGTGAGCCCCCCGACCGAATCCGTAGCCGGCTGGATGCACGCCTCGTTCGATTCCCGCGGCCCGCCCATGGGAAGGTTGTTGATCAGCCGGATCCTGACCAGGTCCCCCCGCTGCACCCGGAAGGTGGGGCCGGGGAACGCGGGCGCGAGCGGCAGGATGGACTGGTAGGCGGGGTCGGTGGTGGACGTGAGCCGGTACGACCGCAGGTTCATGGTCGTCTGGTTGGTGAAGGTGGTCGTGTCCACCTGCCCCGAGCTGGTCGTGTCGCTCCGCGTGGCGAACGTGTCCACGAGCAGGGGGGCCATGTTCACCGCCAGCGTGGCGTTCAGCACTCCGCCGACGGACCGGACCACCGGGGGATCGCGCAGCGAATCCGCGTAGTCCCGCGGGGCCACGGGCCGCACCCGCGCCTTCGGGGTGTCGGCGGGCGCGGCGCCTTCCATCGCCAGGGCGGCCGGGCCGGATGCGGCTTGCATCATCCCGGGCCAGCCCACGCCAGCGGTGATCGCCGCCGCGACGGCAAAGGCGGCGAGCAGTTCCTGCAGCGGGCGGCGACGCCCGGGAGGGGGGGACGCGGGTTCTTGGGTCATCAGGGATCTCCTCCACGCCGGTGGTGAGGGCGGGCCGGACGGCGGCCCGGGAAGGTGCGCTGGGCGACGGAACGGCGCGCACGCGCCGCTGTCCGACAACACAACACGCCAGAATATGGGCGTGTCCCGGCGCTACGCAACAGTTCTGATATCGGGATCGGTAGCAGAGGAAGAGCCGGCGCTCGGTGCACGGGCGGTTCCGCGCATGTGGGTGCCGGGGCACGGGCGAATGAATTGAGGGTTGGTCATAATTCCATCAGCCTCCTACATAAAGGCTTGTGGAATTTGGGGTTCCGGCGTGGCCTTTTCGGACCGCACCCCTCTACTCCCACTCAGAAGCCGCTGCGCCAAAACAAATGAGAAAGCCGCGCCAAGAAAACTCTTGACGCGGCAGGCTCCTGCGTGGACTGTGAGGTTTGTCGAGGACCACACACCCCCACAGGGAGGCCTGCCGTATGTGTATACGCGATCGGCTCCTTTTGCAACTGCTGCGTCTGGTGGACTCGATCCCTGAGCCGCCCCCGCCGTCGAAGCGACAGCGGGGGCGTCCTCTTGTCTACTCCGAGCGGCTGTTCCTCAAGCTGCTCGTGATCATGGTTCTGCGACGCCTGTATCGCGTCCACGAACTCTTCAGTGTCCTTTCAGAGCCGAGCGCGGAGATCGCAGAGATCCGCGCTCTTCTCTTTCCGGACGGGAAGATGCCTGCTCGGCGTACGTTCGAGCGGCGTCTCAAGCGGCTCCCCACGACCCTGCCAGCCCTGATCGCCTGCCTGGGACACCACCTGGTCCAACTCTACCAGCCTTGGGAGCGGTGCGCCCGCGCGGTCGCGGCGGACAGCACGACCCTGCGCGCATGCGGGGCTCCCTGGCACATGAATGACCGTAAAGCAGGTGTGGTCCCCAACACCAGCATCGACACGGAGGCGCACTGGACCCGTTCCGGCTGGCACGGGTGGGTCTACGGATGGAAGCTCCACGTCGTCATCACCGTCGCGAGCGTCTGGATCCCCCTCTCGGCCCGGCTCCGCCCAGCCAACGAGGCCGACAACGTGGTCGTGCTGCCGATGCTCGACGAACTCCCGCCGGAAGTCCGCTTCGTCATGGCGGATTCGCAGTACAACTGCAAGCAACTGCACTCGGCCTGCAACCAGGCCGGTCGCCACTTGGTGGCGGGTAGTCGCAGCAAACGGCCGCGAACCGACGACGGCGCCATCGTGCGGCAGATGCTGCACTCCATCCGTCACCACAGCATCGAGAACTTCAACGGCCTCTTCAAGAACATCTTCGACTTCCGGCGCCCGGTCACCACCCGGGGGCTGGCCAACACCGCACGGCTGGCACTCGGCGCACTACTGCTCTACCAACTCGCCCTCCTGCACCGCTATCAGACGGGCGACCTGAACCAGATCGGGATCAAGGCCTTTCTTCGCAGCGCATAAGCGCGGCGGCCACATCAGGACACGAGAAATCGAAGAATTCTGTAGGGCCCTGACACTACACGAGATACATTTATGACCAACCCTCAATGAATTCGCTGCAACAAACACACGAAATCCACCTTCGTGGATTGGCTTGTTGGGGTGCAGCCGTGGGTGTGTGGCACGCCCGAGTTCGATTGAGCGGCATCCTGTCATCCGTGAGGCCCAGGCGCGCCGGACTCGCCCGCGCACCATCCCTCGCGGGCCGGAGGATCTTGCCGCGGACACGTAACAGCCCGGGCGCGGCAGCGGTCACCGGTGCCGAGGCCTTGGGTGCCGTGGGGCCCTCACCCGTCCTCGCCTAGGCTCGTCCACCCTCTCCCACAAACAGCGTGGGAGAGGGGGTACACTTCAGGGTTGAGCGCGAGGCCAAGCCATTGGTGCGCAACAATTTGTCATCCTGAGGCCCAGGCGCGCCGGACTCGCCCGCGCACCATCCCTCGCGGGCCGAAGGATCTTGCCTGGGGCACTTCTCAGCCCGGGCGCGGCAGCGGCATGGAAGCCGGCCAGAGCGGTGTGTGCCGGGGCTGGCTCGGCGCACCTCGCGTGGTGTGTGGCGGATCCCTCGGTCGCTGCGGTCTACGGTGTCAGGTCAGCTTTCACCGTGGCCGCTCCGTCGGGATGACACCGCGGCGGGGGCGCGCCACACTGCTGCGGAGTGCATCCGCGGCAGGGTAGTCCGCGAAGGCGGACATCGTGGGGTTGTTGCAGCGAATTCATTCGCCCGTGCAGGGCCGGGGACTCACCCAAGCTGGGACACTCCCCTGGATCCACAGGGCCTCACCCCGGGATGACCCGCCCTCAGTGCCGCGCGCGCCTGCGTCCCTTCGGCCCGCCCTTGCCCCCGCGGCCGCCTCTCGCGCCCTTGCGCTGACCGGACCGCCGCGGGCCGCGTCCGCCCTCGTCGCGGCCGCCGCCTCCGCCGCGGCGTCCTCCCCCCCCACCGCGCGGGCGGTCGCCGTCCTCCGCGTCGCGGGCGCGGGCGCGCGTGGCGGGAGAGGTGTCGCGCACCAACACCCGCGCCTCGTCCAGCGAGGTTGCGCGGATCGCCTCGTGCTTGCCGCGCGTCACCGTCCAGTGCAGCGGCCGGTCGAAGACGGGAAGCTCGTCCTCGTCCGCGTAGGTGAGCGCCTTCGCGGGGATCCGCGCGCGCACCACCGCCTGGCCGTCCTCGAAGGCGTAGTCCAGCGGGTACACGCGCTCCGCGATGACGATGGTGCTGGGCAGCGCCAGCCACCGCGCGCGCTCCTCCGCCGGCACCAGGTCGTCGGGGTTGATCTGCAGCGGCGTTTCCAGGAACTCGGAGTACGAGTTGACGCCCGCCAGCCGCTGCATCAGGTACTCCGTCAACTCCTTTTCCCCGACGGACGCCGTGGATCCCGCGGAGCGGCGGAAGATTTCGCGTAGCTCGCGGAGCGCCTCGCGGCTGGCGTTCAGGTCGCGGTGCTGCGCCTGTCCGCTGGCCACCGCCTCGGCCAGCACGCGGCGGCACGGGTCCGCAAGCTCCTCCGGAAAGCGGTCGATCGGCTTCTCGTCGCTGTCCAGCACGAAGCCGTGGAACTCGCGAGTGCGGATGGCGCGCAGGGGCGCGCGGCGGTGCGCCGGATCGTACGTGACCTGCGCCTCGCCAGGCTGCGCGTTCTCCCAGATCAGGTCGTACGGAAGCTGGCTCCCCGAGATGCTGCCGCGCGCGCGCCCGAACTTGTCGGCGAAGTAGTTGATCTGCCCCGCCACCACGCCGTGGCTGCTGCAGTAGCTGGTCTTAGAGACGTTCACCTCCTCGCCCCAGCTGGTCTCTTCGTCGATCACCAGGTCGAACGGCATCACCCGCGCGAGCAGCGCCTGCCACTCGCGCTCGATGCGCCCGCTCATCTTGGGCAGGGTGCGCGGCAGCGTCAGGTCCAGCCCGCGGAAGATGGAGGCGATGGCCAGGGCCGCGTCCTCGATGGAGCGCATCATCACACCGCGCTCCTCGGCCCACTCTTCCAGCGCCTGCGGATCGAAGACGTGGCGTGGCAGGCCGTAGACGGCGCCCATCGACCCGGTCTGCTCCAGCGCGTCGCGGTAGATGGCGTACGACGTCAGGTGGTCACTGCCGGGCACCACGTACTGGCCGATGTCGTTGTCCTGCTGGCGCAGCATGCGGTGAAGCGACTCGATGGACGCGCAGACCGCCACGACGGGCACCAGGTGCTCCTCGGCGTTCACCAGCAGCTCGCCCCAGGAGCGGTCTACCGGCAGCACCTCGACGGAGCGGCCGTACGGCGTCAGCCGGCCGTTGGCGATGATGCCGCGGCGCTGCAGCGTGTCCATCGCCCGGCGGTAGGCGATGCGGTCCAGCGGCACGGGAAGGTCCAGCTCGTCGGCGCGGACGCCCATGTCGGCGCAGGTCATCGCCACGCGCTCGGGGTCGCCCGCCAATTGGAAGTGCGGCTCCGTGGGCCGCAGCGCGTAGAAGTCGATCTGCCGGTCCGACAGGATCCACACCTCGCCGCCCGGCACGCGGCCGTGCACCCGTCCCGCCATCTGCAGGATCTCGTTGGCGCCCAGCGGCATCCGCGTGAGCACCGTCTTCCCCTTGTTGACGATGGTGGTGAACTGCGCGTCCTCGATGACCACCGTGTCGAGCCCGCGGATGTTCAGCGCGCTCTGCCCCGCCGCCGTCATCGACAGGACGAACGGGTGTTCCGCGCCTTCGTCCTCCAGGAACGGGCGCAGCTTGGCGACCGGCTCGCCGCCGTGGTAGAACTCGGTGAGCACGTGCCTCCACTTTTCGCTCACCTCCTTGGCCACCATCTCCGTTCCCGCGCGCGTGGGGACGAATACCGCCACGCCGCGCTTGTCCTTCACCACGTGGCGCATGAAGCGCTCGCCCAGGAAGGCGACAGGGTTGCTGGTGTTCGACACCCGCACGTCGGCTGCCATCTTGGGATCGAACGCGCTGGACTCGATGACCGCGGCGCTGCCCAGGTACTCGGCGTAGAAGCGGGGATCGACGGTGGCGGAGAGCCAGATGAAGCGGCAGCCGGCGCGCTTGGCCAGCGCCAGGCACAGCTCCAGCTCGGCGCTGGTCTGGTGGATCTCGTCGACGATCACCACGTCCGACTTGTCGATCATGTCGTCCTGCAGCCACCGCCGCGCGATGCCCGTTGTGACGATCACCACGTTCCAGGTGGGCGTCTCGGGCGTGGCCTCGCGCTCGCGGTTCACCACGCCCACGCGCAGCTCTTCGCCCACGATGGCCTGCGCGATGGGGCGGATCGCCAGCGTCTTGCCCGTGCCCGTCCCCGCCATGATCCCAAAGCCGCGGCCCGAGCGCGCCAGCTCGGCGATCTCGGCTCCGTGCTCGCGCTGCATGATCGTCTCGACGCCCGTCAGCTGCACGCCGAGTTCGATGGTCTCGCACGCTGCCCGCGTGGGCGCGATGACGACGACGCGGCCCTCGGCGGGCCGGCCGGGGTAACGCTCGCTGGGAGGTGTGGTCGGGACCTGGACCATGCGGCTTCGCTTCTCTGTCGGTGTGGCGTGTGGACCCGCGTCTCACGGCAGCAAACCGCCCGCCGCGCAACGTACGCGGCGGGCGGAAGGGCAGGAAGCAGGCCAAGGGGTTGTGCGGTTTCGACGGAGATGACAAGGCGGTTGACTCCCTCACGGCGGCAGGCATCTCTTAACATTCACCCTCGACACATTCACCCTCGACGCGGGCCGAGAACTCGCGATCGCAAGGAGATCAATCCAACTGATACTCTGCGCCCACCGTGTTCGCGTCCTTTTTACTTAAACGGTTGGTTGGCTTGAACCGCTTTTAATTGTGCCTCATACGCTTTCCTTAGCTCACGATCTCCTTCCTGACTCATGCCTTCCACCAAATTTGCTAAGCACGTAATGATCTGTTCGCGCCGTTGAGAAGAATGGGGATAGTTCAGTGCCCAATCAGCGTATGCCACTGTATGTTGAATAAAAGCTGGCCAACGGTCCTGATTAGGTTCAAGTGTGGATTGTAGGGCTTTGAGGCCATCAAGCTGGTTACGCAAAGCAGAAAAATCCTTGTCGCCGGCGGTAACCACTTGGTAATACAACCGGTTGTTAGCGATCTGCGCCTTCAACAATAAATCGTCGCCCACTACTTCATCTGCCTTGTCAAGTAGCATAAGCGCGTAGTCAGACGAAAGCTCCGGAACTAGTGGGTCAGAAGAACGGAAATGTGTATTCAGCAGCAGAATCTGTACAGCACGCTCATTCAGATAACGCGGATCATCTCGGTCGAGCTCACCCCGAAGAATGTTCCACTCCCGCTTCTGCTGTGAAGCGGTTTGAAGCAGATCGATGCCAACGTGCAGGCGTTCGACAGTAGCCATAAATTTGCGATGACAAACAGCCAACAAGAATATTGCTTCATGAGGCGAGACATCGCCGGCATCGACCCGTACAGGTGTGAGATCGCGAGCGGTCTCGATAGCACCCTTGCAGTACTGCTCCGCCAAATCCCACTCATTAACCGTTGCTATAACACAAGCCATTATCAACAAACCTTCATAGCGATCCGCGAGCATTTCAGACTCACCCGTCCTCCAGAAGAAATCGACCATCTCTCTCCATGAAAGTAGACTCACAGGATCTAAACAAAGCATTTCAGCGAAAGTAGCTCCCGTATCCGAGTACAGATGCAGGGTATACGGAAACCGCCTCAGCTTCGTACGAAGCAACGACATGCCTCCGTTTCTCTCCGCGTGCAATACATCATTTAGACGGTCCCGGTTGTTCTCATTGAGTACGCGAGCCAGCCCCCCAAGAATTCGATGCTCATGATCAACGATATCCGCGATCGCTTGGATCCTCGAATAAATAGCCTGCTTCAATTGCTCACTGTCGCGGAGCAGTGCGATAATCTCTTTTACACTACGAGGTATAACATCTATCTCGCCCGTGCGGTGTCTTCCGCCTGGTTCGCCTGATGCCGCTACTGCGAGTTGCTCCGAGGCAGCCCAGTGCTTGCGGAGTTTCGCGATGTAGGAGTCGTATACGTCGCGACCCAAACCAAAACCGGACTTCGCGAGTCCGTGCCGGATGAGGGTGCTGAAATCTGAAAGCGTCCGAAGCGTCGATTGCAACTGTTCGCGGGCATCGCCGTAATCACGACCTTCCACAGAGGCCAAGACGCTCAACACACGAGGATGCCGTAGCAAGAGCCCGCGGTTCCACAGTCCGCTATCGTGCTCTGCTTCGAACAAATTGTGCATCGTATCGCTGCGCGTAACGAGAAGCAGTCGCACTCCTTCTCGTTCGAGTTTCCTGTGGGACGACTCCAGAGTAGCCATTGCCAAAGCGTCGATTCTACAGCCACTGATCGAGCGCTTCCCACCTGATGCTCCTCGAAGCGCAGCGAACCACCGATCCACAATACGGGAGTCGAGATTTGGCGGTTCGTTCAGCAGAGCTTCCAAATTGTCGAGCCGGGAAGCTTGGAACAGCGATCGGATGCGGCGAATAGGCTGGGGTTCCGTATCCAGAAGCGAGGCACGCAACCAGCTACCATGCGTTTCCAGAAACGTGGTAAACATCCTCTCTTCATCGACAGTGGGAGCTCGATGCTCCTGTGCAATCCTTTCAGCCAACGCAGCCGCCGCTTGGAATTCTTGGCCAGTAACGTAAGTGCTAAAGCTCGGGAAAATACGCAGAGAAGAGTTGAGTGCCTCCCGCTGCTGCTCAACTACAAACGTTTGAAGCTCAAGGGCGTACGGCGCTAATAAAACAGGTTTCTCGGTCCCAGTAAAAAAGAGCCGGTCTAGTGCGATCCGCTGAGCGTACTCTGCCGTCTCTTCGGAATCATCCAGGAACAGGAATTCTCTGGCTGTTTTTGCCGGTTGTGCGTAAGCATAAATCTCAGAAAAATCGACCGCATAGCGAATTTTTTTCTTTTGAACATGCATAAACTCGAGATCTTCCAGCGCGTGGTTTACGGCTCGACCTAGACGTTCACAGTCCCGCACGTAGTTCTTCAACTCTATTCTTTCCACTTGGACCTCAGGGTCGTGAGTTCAAAATGCAACTGTAGCCAGGAACCGTTCCTCGTTTAGGAACAAGGCCTTTTCACTCCACCGCCCCGCCGTACTCAGTTGCGATTGTCTCGCACTGGAGATCCAATAACCTGACAAGTGAATTTTCCGGAAGTCGGAGTGGAATCGGAGCATGAGACTCATACTGAAGTTTGATACCTGAATCGGTGGGCAAAAGTACAACCTCGCTTACATTTGCTTTAATGAGGTGGAGCATCTCCAATTGATCGTCGCTAGTTAGTTCACCTAACTCTCTACAGAAAATCTCGATTGTAACTTGATCAACGAACTCTCCCAAGATAAGGTCCAACCGAGGAAAGTTCTCCGGAGTCTCACGAACGAACTGCAGCAACCGGGGCACATAAAACGTATAGTTATCAGGGTCGCAACAACAAAGAGCAACAAAGATCTGTCCTGTGAACCTAGGAACAAGTTCGTCGCCGCAATACAGCTTCTCCAACAGCTTCTTAACCTCAGCATCAGGAGCAAAACCGTGGAGTACGCCCAAGATACTTCCTACACCCTCGTTTATGGAATCCGAATTATAAACACCCCTCGCCGCATAGGTTTCTAGAAGCGTCCTTAATGGCGCTACAGCATCAGAAGCTTTGATATATCCGGCGAGAAAAACAACCGGCTCCAACTGCTGAATTGGATCATCAACCACCCACTCGCGGATTATACGAACAACAGCCGACTTGAATTTGGCTCGCAGGGCTGGGGGAAGTTTGTTGTGAATATCGGCAAGCTGACGCTGTGGACTAGGATCGTCGAGAATTCGGATCGGACCGAAGTCCCCACCATTGATTGCTGAGACAATCGCCAGCGCAAAATCTGGCTCTGACAGACTCGCAATAAATTCTTCAGCGGTCTGATGGACGTAGATACCCAATGATTTCCTCCGTGGCTGAAGGGCTCCAACGATCAGGCATGGTCGCCAAGAAAGCATCGGGAGACGCGTTTCTTGGGGGGGTTAATACAAGTCCAAGGTCAGCAACCGCAAAGTGATCACTAAACGGCACTCCCTCGTGAACAGCCTCCGGCGCACCTTCGTCAAGTGCTTCTGCGCCGAGATCCACTGATCGACCCCACCCATCGGCAGAAACAGTAGACCGGTATATCAGTGACGGACACCCTTCAATGAACGTGGGAGAGCACAGTCTTACTTGTTCCAAGGATCCCTCCGGATATCTCACTTCGATTATGTGCTGGTGCTGTTGTACGTGAGTCAATCCTAGCAGATCTCGGGCCTTTGTAGCATCTCGAGCGCTGCGAACTGATTCCAAAACGTCCTCGCGAGTTATCCATGCGAAACCACGCCTATTCCCGAAAGTACTAGGTTTCACCACGCCCGCAAGCCCTGCCTTCTCTAATCGCCGAAGCGCCCTCATACCGATCTTCCCCGTCACTGGAAGTCCTGCAACGCGCGGCAGAAGGTGGCGGTCACGAAAATCAAGAGCGTCCATTACGCGGCTGCTCTTTGTTGAACTCGCAGGAACTTGGTACCCGTGACAGTAGTGTCGGGCTAATACCTGCTTGAACACCTCGCAGGGATTCGCATCAGGTGCGCGATTACACCACGCGTCTTCCAACTCGCCCGCGAATGCACGCACCTCATGGACACGCTCAAATCGGTTCTTCCGGAAGTCGTGCAACAAATTCGAAAGAGTGGCAAGCCCTTCGTCCGATAAGCTCATCTGCTCCAGCCAATCGCGCAATTGATGGTACGTCTGCGTTGGCCTGCGGCTATGCTCCACCGATCTAAGTGCTATCCGACGCAGCAACCCTTTCTCGTAACGCATGTCCCTATCCACGGAAGCAGTTCGATGTAAGGCAAGCCCGAATTTCTAAATAGTCACGAAATACACTTTACGCAAGGGTGATCTGCACATCTCCTCTGGTGTTTCCTGACCAACCCGTTTTCGAGTTGCGGGTCGATCAACAGAAGGAGCTGATTGACCTCTTATCTATCGGAATGTCTGAAGGTCTCCTAATCCCGAGATCGTGACTTAGAATCGACTGTCGCGTGTAGCGCACTTCCAGCAGAAGCCCTGTAGAGTTACAGGGACAAGTGCCTTTCAGATCATATCAACACTCGGGTTCCATGGCTCTCCGATCGAGAGCTAATGCTGTCACTGAGGGCGGGGTCCGCTCTCAAGCTCATCCTTCAGAGTGAGCAACTCGCGCGCACGCTCTTCGGCAAGTCGAGCTACGGCCCTCTCCCATCCTTCTGGTGGCCGGCGGTAGGAACGCGAATCTGACGCCATGCGTGCTTGGCGGATGAGCCCGTACGATGCTTTTAACTCTCGCGCAAGGTCGGCCAGACTAACGTTCTTGGTGAGTGTGTCCGTCGCTTCGGTAAAATCCATTGCTCAACCGCTAACAGTGAGGCTGACAGCACCCCTGCCGCTAACTACATTGCTAGCGGCAGGAGCAAAAGCAAGCTGGCCGCTCCTCCGCCAAGAAGACACGGCCAGCCTCACACACGGAACGACCCGAAGGCCGCCCGCTCGCCAAAGCTACCCCTGCTGCGCGGCCAGGGTCAAGAGGATTGGAGATCGCCATGCGCAACGTCAGGAACTCCGCCGTATCCTCGCCCACCCTCCAGCCGCGGCGGCAGGCACGCACATGATGCTGACGAGCGATGCTGGCGCCCGCCCCTCGCCCATTGCGGCTGCTGGAGATGCTTTCGGACCGGTTCGGGCTGTTCGAGGCGCTGGCCTACTCCACGATCAAGCTCAATCGCTGCACCCAAGCGGACGAGCTCGCGATGGACCCGCTGGTCGCCGAAGCCGTCCTGGAATTTGGGGACGACCTGCGCAACGCCCGCGCCGCCGCGGACGAGTGGGCGGAGACCAAGGGCCTCGTGCATCCCTAAGTTCGACGGGTAGCCACAGATAAGAGGGGAATAGTCACAGCCGCGGAGCCATCATCAGCCCGCGGCTGCCTTGTCCATCGGAAACTTAGCGACGCGGCCAAGGATCCGGCGGGTCGATTGCGGGAACTGGTACCCGATCAGGGCCTGTGCCGGGGCCTTCACGGCGAGCGGGCGGTCTGGGCTGGTCACGGGGGCTCGGACGATCCTGCGGGCCAGGCGGCTCTGGACGGTTGGGCGGCCCGGGCCTGCCGGGTCGATCGCGCTCCCATTGCGCGAAAATCTTGCTCATTGGACCTCCTGTGGTGGAACGTAGAACTTCGCAGCCGGCATCTCGCGATTTACTGCATCAGCGCACTTCCTCCGCAACTTCTCATTAACTGAAGGCTCTATGGTCTTAATGTCGAGATCGTGTGCCTTGTCCAATGTCGCATCGAAGGCACGTTCCAGTTTCTGCGTGAACGCTTTAGACCGTCGAATTCCCCGGACGATGCGGTAAAGATCGTATTCTAGACTCCGCCACTTCGCCACCGCTTCCTCAAGATGCGCCACTCGGTCGGTCAGCTTCAACAGCGGCTTCAGTACAGCCAAGAAAGCAGAGACCACGATTAACGTTTTCCACACCGTTTGACCCAAAGGGGTATTCCAGATCCATAGAGCAGCAGCAGAAGAAGAAGTCGTCAATGCCAGCGCAAACTCAATCACGAAGTTGCAACGGCGGTTGAAGCTGAGCTTCGCGCAAAGATACTTGAAGTTCAGGCGGGCGGTGCGGTAAGCATCATAGACTTCCCACACCGGATGCTGGCTATTGTCTTCTGCAGTCATCGGTGGATAGAGGGCTCTGCAGTGAAAAAAACGGACTAGGATTCATATAATGACGACAACGAACCGGGATGCCAAGGCTTTCGCTTCGCGACCGCGGCCGAACACGTCGATTTGTTGGGCGGCCTACTCCACAATCGATCAGCCGCTGCACGCAGGCGGACGAGCTCGCGATGGACCCGCTGGTTGCCGAAGCCGTTCTGGAGTTCGGGGATGACCTGCGCAGCGCCCGCGCCGCCGCGGAGGAGTGGGCCACGTCGAAAGGCATCGCGCGGAGGGCAGATGCGGAAGGGGCCGATTGAGCAAAGTCGCCCCAATCCAGATAGGAACAGCCGCCGGGGACATCCCCCTGCGGCTGTTCCACATCTTGCTAGACGTTTCACCTGCTGCGGGCGGGACACACTTCGCCACGTGAGACGTATGCCGTCCCCGGACGCTCTACAGCCGACCGTACTCCTCCGGCTCGACATGGGGCCCCTTCGCCACGGATGCGGCCTGCGCCTGCCGGAGGCCGGGGGACAACCCGTCCGGCTCGTCGCCGTCCACTGAATTCAGGCGCGCCGTGATATCCGCGTCCCGGGCCGTCGTGAGAAGCCGCGCCTTGACCTCGGGCCAGGAGTGACCGAGGCTTGGATTCGCCTCCTGATCATCCAAACGGCGATCCAGCTCTTCGCGCATTTCGTCCGACAGCGCGACTGCGCTCGCCTCGGCCGCGATGCTGTCCCAGATGTCCTCAACGAGCTGAATGCGTTCCGCGACGCTCAGCTTCAGAAGCTCGGGAAGATGATTCATGCTCATCTTTCGACAGTATCCACGTAGGGTCGCGAGAACAACCCTCGTGCGATTACCTCTTTACGGGGGAGTGGCGTGGATCTCGACCGCCCGCCAGCGTTCCCGACGCGGCTCTGTGAGCGCAACGAAGTTGAAGGTCACTGCACCGAGTCCCGCGCCTACGAGCACGGACCTGCTGACAACGGGGTTGCCGATCAGCCAATCCAGGGCCATCCAGCCCACCGCACCGACTGCGGCACCCTCGATCCCCTCCCTCAATAGGACCGAAGAGAGCTCGGGCCGCCCCAGGCTTACTTCCGCGAGGGTGATGGTCCGCGTCGCAACAGGAAGTGGAACCGGTTCCCAGGACGGCTGCAGGAAAAGGGTGTCGGCCGATCTCGCGACCAGGATGCCCACGATGCTGCGTCCGGCATCGGACTGCACGCGCATCCGCGAGCCCAGTTCCAGCTCCGGCGTAGCCTGTGCTTGTACCCGGCCCGACAAGAGGACCACGAGGAAGAGCCCGAGAGGTGGGATCGTTCGCGGGCCCAGCCGAAGCGCCAGGTGAATGGAGTTGAGACGAGAAACTCGGGCGAAAAGGCGCATCAGGTGGCTCACGGATCAGGGGTGACGACGACTTCGATGCTCACCTCGATCCTGCGAGGCACATCTCTGGGAGTCAGGAAGGCGCACGCACCTGGTCAGGCCTGACGTTCACCTGACCTTGGTCGAGCGCACGCAAGACGTTCTCCCGAGAACGCGGTGCTCACCGGACACTCGGCGGTGACGGGCCTCGTCCACCCCGGCGCGCTCGGGCCTCAGCCGGCGGCGTCGTAGGCGCGGCGCAGCACGGAGAGCACCTCGTTGTCGAGCTCATCCGGCGTGGCGAGGGCAACGACGTACTGGCACATGCCCCCGGGCTTCTGCGCGACCACGCGTTCGCTCGCCACGTCGTCCTTGAGGTTGATGCCCAGTTCGGCACGGGTGGCGGTCTTGGGGCCGAGCATGGCGAACTGCTTCTTGCGGCGCAGTGCCACGTAGCCCTTCTTGGGCGCAACTTCGAAGTCGCCCCAGGGCTGGATGGCGCTCAGCACGGCGTCGTGAATGGGACGCAGGTGCGCCTTCTTGCCCGTATAGATGTCGTCCAGCGGGTCGGCGGCGCCTTGTTCGGACGACGGGGCGGCGCCCTTGCTCCCCGCCGCGGCGTGGGCGAGGGTGTTGGCATCGCCGTAGCCGAGTCCGTATGTCTCCATCAGCCACGCGCGGACTTCGCCGTGCTTCTGCTTGCCGGATACGGCGATGGCGGCGCGGTGCGCGGCGAGATCGTGGCCCGTCTTTGCTTCGATGTTGCGCAACTGCGAGGCGAGCGCCTGTTCGGGACTGCTCATGTGCACCTCTCGAGGCCGGGGGGATTGCATCGAACATCGCCAGAAACGGCGGTGCTAGCAAGCGTTTGGAGAGGACTTGATCGGAGCGGCACGCCCCAGCCGGACGCAGAGTTCTGCGGGTACGGGCTCCGCTGCACGGGCGTGCCGTACATGAACGATGCGCGCCGCGCGCTTGGCCGGCAGAAGTTTCGGGCGATCTGCGTTATCTTTATGCGCTGCTGTCCCTTCCGCGCGTCCGCCCACTCACCGATACCCGCAAGCACACCATGCGCCGCCTCACCCTGGTTCTCGCCTGCGCCGCAACGATGCTGCCCGGTGCGCTCGCCGCGCAGACGCGGAGCGCTCCCGCTCGGGCGGAGCGCAGCACGCAGCTCGAGGCGATCCGGGTGGGGCCACCCGACCGCGGTTGCGTGGTCAACCCGCGGACCGGGCTGCGTACGGCCGCCGTGTGGGAAGCGGCGCGCCAGGTGCTCATGGAGACCCAGGCCGCGGAGGCGCGGGGCGGCCTGTTCACCATCCGCCGCTTTCACCGCGAGCTGGACCGCTCCACCGCCTTCGTGCGCTCGGCACGGGAAGACAGCACCACCGAGCGCCGGGTGACTCCCTTCCGCAGCCTTCCGGCAG
Organism: Longimicrobium sp.; assembly: GCF_036388275.1. Lineage (NCBI taxonomy): Bacteria > Pseudomonadati > Gemmatimonadota > Longimicrobiia > Longimicrobiales > Longimicrobiaceae > Longimicrobium > Longimicrobium sp. The sequence goes on along the minus strand of NZ_DASVSF010000013.1, from coordinate 40,821 downwards.
CCGAGCTCGCGCGCAACGGGTACGTACGGCGCGAGGGGAATGACCACGTTTTCATCGCGCCCGACGCCACCGTGCTCCTTTCCGAGGAGTTCCTGGACGGCCACTGCTTTCGCGTGGTTCCGGGGCGCCGGGCCGAAGCCGGGCTGGTGGGGCTGGAGTTCGAGCCGGTGCGCGGCAGGCGCCTCCCCGACGTGAGCGGAACGCTGTGGCTGGACCCCGCGAGCGCAGATCTGCGTTCCATGGAGTTCGCGTACACCGGGCTGCCCGGCTACGCCTACGACGAGGGCGAGGTGTGGGGCGGCCGCATGGAGTTCGCCCGCACCGCCGCGGGCGCATGGATGGTGAACCGCTGGACGCTCCGCCTTCCGTCCATGGGCGTGCCTACCGGCCTGTACGCGCGGGGGATGGGCGGCGGGAGGCTTCGCGTGGCCGTGTTCTCGGAAATCGGGGGCGAGGTTCTGCGGGCGGACGGGAGCGAGCGGGCCGCGGCGCCCGCGGGGGTAGTCGCGGGCGTGGTCTTCGACAGCGCCCAGGGCGCCCCCCTGCCGGGAGCGACCGTGGCGCTGGTGGGCACTCCGTACTCGGCCCACACGGACTCGGCGGGCGCCTTTCGCATCGCGGGGGTGCCCGCCGGCCGCTACGAGGTGGCGTTCACCCACCCGCGGGTGGATTCGGTGGGCCGGCGGGTGGCGGCGGTTCCGGTGCAGGTGGGTGCGTCCGGAGAGAGCCGGGTGAGCCTGGCCCTCCCCGCCATCCCCGCCAGCGCGCAGGTTGCCACGCGCCGCTCCGTGCAGTCGGACACGGTGCAGCTGGCCGAGGTGGTGGTCACCGCGGAAGCGCGCGACCGCAACCTGGAGGGCCGAGGCTTCTACGAACGCGAGCGAAGAGGGATGGGAGTGCACTGGTCGGGTGACGAGTTCCGGGCCAACGGCAGGGGGCGCATCACCGACCACATCTCCGGAACGCGGCGCATCTTTGCGCGGCCGGTGCGCGACGGCGACTTCGCGTTCGTTCAGAGCAACGGAGGAAAGGAGTGCTGGGTGCCCGTGTTCCTGGACGGGGTGCGGGTTCCGGCCCGTCGGCTGAACGACTTGCAGCGCGACGATGTCGTGGGCGTGGAGATCTACGAGGAAAGCGACGTGCCAGGTGAGTTCATGGTCGCGGGCCACTACGCCGCAGGTGGCGGCGGGGCGTGTGGCGCCATCGTGGTGTGGACGGTGCTGGCGCGGTAGCCGCTGGAGGTCGTAGGGCTCGCTGGGCTACTCGGTCGTGAACAACGCCCTCGTTTTCGCTTGGCCGGGTGGAGGGGTGCAGGATATCATTCATTCACACGATGAAAGGAGAGCGACATGACCATCATGAACGGTGCGTACATCAACGGCCTGGACGACGCCGGGAACAACGCGAAGACCACGGCCCAAGCGGCCGGCACGGTTACCACGGACTACATCCTGTTCAGCCTGACGGTCCTGGACACGACAGGCGACATCTGTTATGGCCTTGGCGGCACCGTCGTAGCCACCAACGGAGCCGTTACGCCGGCCGCGGCCACAATCCTCTACCCTGTCGTGAGCGCTGGCGTAACGAGTGGGCAATGCACGAGAATCTGGCTCTCTCTCGGCGGAGCCGGGTCGTGGACGCTTCCGAACCCGACGTTTACGAACATCGCTAAGATCCTCGCGGCCGGCGGCACGGCAGCCACCAACCTCGTCAGCAACCTGGCGGCACTTGCGACCAGGCTCAAGGAACTCAGCGGCAGGATCACGGCCGTGGGTTTCGACCTGGACAACGAAGACGCAGCGGTTTCAGCCGTGGTTCCCCTGGTCGTCACGCTCTACAACTACGGCATCAGCCAGTCGCCAAGGGTCGCATACCCGTTCACATTCTGCGCGTTCGGGAACGATACCGCTTGGTTCGACGCGCTCGCCAGCGTGTATTCCGGGCTCGATGGCGTTCAGCCGGTCGTCGGCATCACCCTGCAGACGTATGCCGGCGGGAGCCGCCAAGATCCAGCGGCGTGGACGCAAGCGCTGGCGACGTATCTGCAGATGCACTCCACGGGGCTGCCCAGCGCACAGGGCTTCATTCTGCCGATTCTGTCCATGGACAATACGGCAGGCCCCACGTACACACCGGCAGCGATGACCTCCAAGCTGAAATCGTGGCAGTCGGCCGGCGGGTCCTTCTGGGCCACCCAGGCTCTGTTCCAGTCGCCGCCGCCCGATAAATGGTCCGACTTCGCTTCCGCCATCGCCAGCGGCATCTCGTCCTGATGCACCTGGCCGCCCCCGGCCCGCCTTGCTGACGTACAATAAAAGCTGGGGTCGGGCGCTGGACCGCTCGTCGTGGCAGCCGCAGGTGATCCCTTCCTGCGGCTGCCGTCTTTTCGATCGTTCCCCCTGATCAGCGGCGCGGACGCCCGCACTGCCTCTCCGCACCCGGGCAGTCGCCCGGATTTGACGGTGGTCCGTTCCACCGCCCAGAATGTCGGCTGCCACTCCCGAACCAACGCCCGGATCAGCCGATGACCGACCTGCCCCGCTCCGCCGTCTTCGTCAACGCCGCCGAAGTCGCCCTGTGCACCGGCCCCGTGCGGGAGAGGCCCCATACCGATCCCGCCGCCGTGGTGTGCGGCGCGGCGGTGGCGGTCGAGGGCGGTGTGATCGTGGCGGTGGGGCCCGAGGAGGCCGTGCTGGACGACTTCCCGCACGCCGAGCGTGTGCACTGCCACGGGGGCGTGCTGACGCCCGGGTTCGTGGACAGCCACACGCACGCCGTGTTCGGACGCTACCGCACCGAGGAGTACGCGCTGCGCTGCACGGGCGTGCCGTACATGGAGATCGCGCGTCAGGGCGGCGGCATCAACGCGTCCGTCCGCGACCTGCGCGCGCGCAGCGAGGACGAGCTGGTGGAGATGGCCCTGCCGCGCCTGGCGGAGATGCTGCGCGGCGGCACCACGACGGCGGAAGTGAAGAGTGGATACGGCCTGTCGACGGAAGACGAACTGAAGACGCTCCGCGCCATCCGCCGCCTGAACGACCTTCAGCCCATCGAGCTGATCCCCACCTTCCTCGGCGCGCACGAGGTGCCGCCCGAGTACCGCGAGCGGCGGGCGGCGTACGTGGACCTGCTGGTGGAGGAGATGATCCCGGCCGTGGCGGAAAGCTGCCTGGCGCGCTTCTGCGACGTGTTCATGGAGCCGGGCGTGTTCGGCCGCGCGGAGAGCGAGCGCATCCTGCGGGCAGGCATCGAGCACGGGCTGCGGCCCAAGATGCACGCCGACGAGCTGGAGGGGAGCGGCGGGGCGGAGCTGGGGGTGGAGCTGGGCGCCGCGTCGGTGGACCACCTGGGCGACGTGTCGGAGGCGGGGATCGCCGCGCTGGCCGGCTCATCCACCGTGGCGACGCTGCTGCCGGCAACGCTGTTCTTCCTGGGGCGCCCGCGCTGGGCACCCGGCCGCGCGCTGATCGACGCGGGCGCCACGGTGGCGCTGGCGACGGACTTCAACCCCGGCAGCTCGCCGACGCCCAGCATGCACTTCGTGCTGACGGCCGCCTGCAGCCGCATGGGCCTCAGCCCGGCCGAGGCGCTGCGGGCCGCGACGGCGGGCGGCGCGGCGGCGCTGGAACTGTGCGACGGGCGCGGCACCCTGGCCCCGGGCGCCCCCGCCGACCTGGTCCTCTGGCGCGCTTCGTCCGCGGCCGAGATCCCCTACCGCCTCGCCGCGCCGATCATCGACGGCGTGTGGAAAGCCGGCGAACGGGTGGGGTGAGCGGCATCCGGCACCCTTCCCTCTACAGTGTACCCGTGAGCTCCCGCAACAAGCGGCTGCGCTGGCTCCTTCTCGTAACCGTGACGCTCGTCGCGGGGTGGTGGCTGCCCGGTGCGTTGATCGGTAACGGTGTGGAGCGATTCGCCGATCCTGCGCACCGGGTCGTCGCGGGAGAGGCTGTCGACATCGTGGGAGCGGTTTGCCTGGGCAACCCTGCATCGCGGGTGTTCGCGAGGGCGCTCCGTGTCTACAAGGTCGAAACCGCATCCGGAAGCTGCACGGTTGGCCCCGCGCCTGCGGACGGCACCGCCGACATGCAGGCGACCGTCCGCGCCTATGGCCCATTCGGAATCCCGATACGATCGGTGACCGCCACCTGCGGTGGCACTTACGTGGCATGCTGACGGGAGCGCGTGGGGTGAGCGGATTCCCGCCACCCTGCAGCGCCCCCGTTTGACTCCCGGGGGACGTCCTCAGACCGGAACGGCCGCGAGCACCTCGCTCTCCAGTCGGGCGTAGCTCCGTTCCATGCCGTCCGTCATCCCGGTGCCGAGCACCATGTCGCGGACCTCCGTGCTCGGGTAGGCGATCAGGAGCGTCATCAGGGTTCCCCCTTCGACGGCCGTCAGCGTCATCTCGTTGACGGCGCCGGGACCTTCCATCCCGATCATCCGCTCGGTGGTCACGGAGCGATGGGGCGGCTCGGATTCCAGCAGCTCTCCCTCGAAGCCGAAGCGCTGTGAGCCATCCACCGCCTCCCATTCGTACCGGTACGCGCCCCCCACCGCCGACGCGACCTCGCACACCGGCATCGTCCATCCATCCGGCCCGAGCAGCCACACCTTGATGAGCTCGGGATCGTGGTGCGCGCGCCACACCTGGTCCACCGTCCCACGGATGACGCGGCTGATGCGAACGCGGGTGTCGTCCAGGATCTGCGCATCGGTGGCGCGCCCCGCCGCGAACGACGCAAGGTCGGCGAGCACGTCGTCCATCTGCCCGAGCGCCGACTGCATCCCCTCGACGATGCCCATCTCCACCAGCTTCTCCATCGCCTCCAGCCCGGGGAAGTACGTCACACCCGTGAACCGGGAGCCGCCGGCGGTCTGCTCGAACGTGAAGATCATTCGCATGACCGGCATCGACTCGTCGACCCGGCCATCCTGGTGCGCGAAGCCGTCCTCCACCTCGATCCGACGCCCCGGCTCGATGGCCAGGAACCGGAACCAAGCATGCGCGGTGCTGCCGTCCGGCCCGGTCATGTGGTACTCGGAACGGCCCCCGACGGCCATGTCGTGGCGGGTGAAGGTGGCGGGCCAGGTTTCCGGGCCCCAGAACCTTTCCAGCTGGCGGGGGTCCGCCCATGCGTCCCACAGGCGCTCCAGCGGCACCGGATAGTCGCCGACCACGGTGAGGGTGAGCGCTTCGGGGTTGGAGGTAACGGACGTAATCGGCATGGCTCACTCCGGGGTGGTGGGTTCGGCGAGTACCGCATCGAGCTGGCTGAAGCGCGCCCGCCACAGCCCCTCGAAGTGGGCGAGCAGCTCGCGCGCTCGGCCGATGCGGTCAGGGTTGCCGCGAACGATGCGTTCGCGGCCGTGCGGTTGCTTGGTCACCAGTCCAGCTGCCTCTAGCGCGGCGACGTGCTTCTGGACCGCCGCGAACGACATGTTGTACCGCGCCGCCAGGGCGGAGACCGACATGGGCTCCCCGGCCAGCAGGCGCGCGACGATGTCGCGGCGCGTCGCATCGGCGAGCGCGCGGAAAAGGCGGTCCAGGTCCGCATCGCTGAGTGGGTGACGTACAACCATATGGTTGTATATAACCGCGCGGCTCCCCGCACGCAAGCGTGTTGCGCGGCCCATCGCGTCGGCTCGACAGACGCAACCGGGCGGCCCCACGATAACGGCCGAGATGCGGGGGTGGCACTGGACGGAAGCGCGCCCGCTCGCGACATTGGTTTTCCCGCCCACCGGGACCCCGGGGCGCACTCACCCCGCACCGCCACGGCCGGATGCACGACTTTTCCACCAACTTCGCCAACCTGCTGAAGGCGCGCTTTCCGTTTCTCTACGTCCCCACGTGGGAAGAGGAGCGGGTGGTGTCGGTCATCCGCCAGGTCGCTGGCGACGTGTCGAAGATCCGCACGCCCCGCCGGGTGTTCACGTGGACGGAAACGCAGGGGCTGCGCTCCGACGGGTGGAGCGCGCCCGAGGGGACGGAAGAGCTGCTGCAGGCGCTGGACGTCATCGAGGACTTCGTGGAGCCGTCGGTGTTCGTGCTTCACGACGTGCATCCGTACTTCGGCAGCGAGCAGCGCGGGTGCGACCACACGGTGGTCCGCAAGCTGCGAGACCTGGCGCCGGTGCTCAAGGGCGGGCAGGCGCCGCGCAGCGTGGTCTTCGTATCACCCACGCTGCACCTGCCCATGGAGCTGCAGAAGGACGTCACCGTGCTGGAATTCGTGCTCCCCACGGCCGACGAGATCCGCACGGTGCTCGACGGGATCATCCAGGCCAACCAGGGGAGCGGGCGCATCACGATCGACCTGCCGCCGCAGGACGCGGAGCGGCTGGTGAAGGCGGCGGTGGGCCTTACCCTGCACGAGGCGGAGAACGCCTTCGCGCGCGCCATGGTGGGCGACGGGCGGCTGGACGCGCGCGACGTGGAGACGGTGCTGGAGGAAAAGCGGCAGACCATCCGCAAGAGCGAGATCCTGGAGTTCATCGCCAGCGACCTGGACATCGCCGACGTGGGCGGGCTGGAGAACCTCAAGCGGTGGCTGCAGAAGCGGAACAGCGCCTGGATGGACGAGGCGCGCGACTACGGCCTGCCCTCACCCAAGGGCGTGCTGATCACCGGCGTTCCCGGGTGCGGAAAGAGCCTGCTGGCCAAGTCCATCGGCTCGGCGTGGCAGTTGCCGCTGCTGCGCCTGGACGTGGGACGCGTGTTTAGCGGACTGCTGGGGAGCAGCGAGCAGAACATGCGCACCGCCATCGCCACCGCCGAGGCCATCGCGCCCTCCATCCTGTGGATCGACGAGATCGAGAAGGGGTTCGGCAGCGCGGGCGACATGGACGGAGGCACCTCTACGCGCATCTTCGGCTCGTTCCTCACCTGGATGCAGGAAAAGACCAAGCCGGTGTTCGTGATCGCCACCGCCAACAACATCAACTCGCTCCCGCCCGAGCTGCTGCGCAAGGGGCGCTTCGACGAGATCTTCTTCGTAGACCTGCCCACCCGCACGGAGCGCAAGCAGATTTTTTCCGTGCACCTGGCCAAGCGCCTGAAGAACCGCGCGGTGCAGGGCGACTTCGCGATCGACGACCAGACGTGCGAGTACCTGTCGGGCCTCACGGAAGGCTTCGTGGGGGCGGAGATCGAGCAGGCGGTGATCGCGGCGCTGTTCGAGGCGTTTTCCGAGCGGCGCGCCATCCGCATGGCCGACTTCGAGTGGGTGATCAAGAACACGGTGCCGCTCTCCGTCACGCAGGCGGAGCAGATCCGCGCCATCCGCGCTTGGGCCTCCATTCGCGCCGTGGCCGCCACGCCGCGCGAGGGCCGGGCCGAGTACCAGGTGGCGGGCGACTCGCCGAACGACGGCGGGCCTGTTCCGCCCCCCGCCGGGGCCGCGCCCGCGCCCCCGGCCGACATCAGCGAAGCGCGCGGCGGCCGCGCGGTGGACTTCTGAGAGGACGCCATGGGTGTTTCGCTCCTGCTGGTCCCCATCATCATCGCCGCCGCCGATGCCATGCCGCGCCTGTTCGCGGGGAGCGACGAGAGCGAAGGCCGCGTGCTGCGCCTTCCCACGCGCATCAAGGACGCGGAGCTGCTCCGCGCGGCGCTGCACGACTACGGCTGCGCGTCGGTGGAGGAGGCGGGCAGCGTGCACAGCCTCCTCGATACCGCGCAAATCGTATTTCAGCCTGGCGCGGAGGGGCGGCACGACGCCGTGTTCGTCGGCACCGTGACCGACGAGCGGGCGCGGGCGTTCGTCGACGCGGTGGAGCACGAGTATGCGCGGCTGGTCCAGGCGCGCGTGTACGAGCGGCTGAAGCAGAAGGCCGCGCAGCGGGGGATGAAGCTGGAGCGCGAGAAGGTCGACGCCGACGGCTCGGTGGTCCTGCGCTACGCCATGCCGGTGAGGGCGGGCCGATGAGCGAGGCGTTCACCGTTCGCATCTTTCCCGACGGTACCGTGCAGGCCGAGGTGCACGGCGCCAAGGGAAAGCGCTGTACCGACTACATCGCCATCCTCGAGGAGCTGCTGGAGGCCGAGACGGTCGATTCCGCGTACACGGCGGAGTACCAGCAGGCCGAGCACGTGCGGGCGGACGACGTCCGGACTGACGAGGTGCGCCGGCGCCAGGTGCGGGGGAGCTGAGCGATGGCCGTCACGAATCGCGGGGCGGCGTGGGAGTGGGGCCAGTCGTGGTGGATCCTGCTGACCTTTTGCTTCGGCCTGCTCTCCGGCCCCGCGTTCCTGTACGCCGGCCGGAAGACGCGCACCCGCAAGTGGGTGATCGCCGGCTTCTTCTACCTGGTGAGCTGGGTGGCGCTCGGGCTCCTGCCCACCAAGCCGAAGACGCCGCCCGCCGGTGCGCCGCCGCCCGCGGTGGCGGAGCCCGCGTCGCCCATCCCGTACAGCGAAACGGCGAACGAGGTGGTCGGCGGGATCTTCATGACGCTGTGGCTCGTCTCGATGGTGCACGCGGTGTGGGTGCGCAACGAGTACCTGCGGCGGCTGGACACCGTGCACGGCACCGACCCGTACGCACACCTGCGCCGCGAGGTGGCGGAGGAAGCCGAGTTCCACGACGTTCCCGCGGCGCCGTGGGCCCTGTTCGAGGGCGGCCCGCCTCCGCCGCCACCGCCGGCCCCGGCGCTTCCGCCTCGCCCCGTACAGCCGGTGCACGCCGAGCCTGCCGGCACCGCGGTAGACCTGAACAACGCGCCGGAAGACCAGCTGGCGGCGCTCCCCGGGATCGGCCCGGTGCTGGCGCGGCGGGCCGCGGAGGAGCGGCGGGCGCGTGGCGGGTTCGGCTCGCTGGAAGAGTTCGGCGCGGTGCTGGCGCTGAAGCCGCACATCCTGGAGCGACTGCGCCCCCGGGTGGTGCTGGGTACGCCCCCGACGCCTTCCGCTCCCCCGGCTCCCGGCACGGGCAGGCGCGTGGTGGATTTCTGATCCTCCCCCCACATCCACACGCGCGGCCCCGGCGGGCGCGGCGCTCCGGCAGGTGAAGCGAGATGGCGATCACGAAACGCGGGTTGGGGTGGGAACTGCTGCAATCCGCCTGGGTGCTGGTACCGCCGGCGAGCGTGGGAATGCTTGCGTGGGCGGCGTTCCTGTACGCCGGGATCCGGGCGCGCCACCGTCCCTGGATCGTGGCGGCTGCCGTCTACTTCCTCGGGTTCGTCTCCGCGCTCGCGCTCACGGACAACAGCGACAACTGGACGGGCCTCATCGTCGTGGCGCTCTGGTTCGTCGGCACGGTGCACGCCTTCATGGCGCGCCCGGAGTTCCTGATCCGCCTGGACGCAGATCTGTCCGGCGACGCAAGGCGCAGCTCGCCGGCACCGCGAGCCACCCGCGTCATGCCGGTCGACGCCACATACGCTCCGTTGACGCCCCCCGCCGCACCTTGGCCGAGCGCCCCCGCGTCCTCACCTCAGGCGTCCGCGCTCGTGGACCTGAACGCGGGGCCCGAGGCCGCCATCGCCGCGCTTCCGGGGATCGGGCCAATTCTCGCCCAGCGCGCCGTGGAGCTGCGCGAGGCCCGCGGCGGGTTCGCATCGGTAGAGGACTTCGCGGACGCGCTGGACCTGAAGCCGCACATCCGGGAGCGCATCCGGCCGCTCGCCTTCACCACGCCCCGCGCCGCGCCGCCGCGTCCGACGGGCCGGCGGGTGGATTACTGACGTGCAGCTGCGCATCGCCCGCTTCCTTGCGTCCACCCGCGTGGAGGGCCCCGGCGAACGCGCGTGCGTCTGGGTGCAGGGATGTCCCATCCGCTGCGCAGGGTGCGCGGTGCCGTGGACCTGGCCGGAGGACGGCGGCGAAGCGGTTTCGGTGGAAGACCTGGCCCGGCGCATCCTGGACGGGCCGCCGGTGGAGGGCGTCACCTTCGCGGGCGGGGAGCCCTTCGCCCAGGCGGGCCCGCTGGCGCAGGTGGCGGCGCTGCTCCGCGCGGAGGGACTTTCCGTGCTCACCTACAGCGGCTACACCATCGAATCGCTCCGGCGCGGCGCCCGCGCGGACTGGGACGCGCTGCTCGACGCGACGGACCTCCTGGTGGACGGCCCCTTTCTCGCGGGCCGCACCGGCGGCGCGGCGGGGCTGGCCGGCTCCAGCAACCAGCGGCTCCACTTCCTGACGCCGCGGTACGCCCACCTGCGCGACGAGCTGCAGTCCGATCCACAGCGGATCGAGGTGAGGCTGGGCGCGGATGGCGAGATCCTGGTGAACGGAGTCGTGTCTCCCGACGCACTGGAGGCGATGCTGGACGGCCTGGCCTGCGTGGAGCCGCCCTCCCGCGGGGGCCGCTGAAGCAACCGGCCTGCATCCACACGAAACCCGGGAGGATGGATGCTCTACATGGTGCTGGAGGACTTCCGGGGTGATCCCGCTCCCGTCTACCGGCGGTTCCGCGACCGCGGCCGGCTTGCGCCCGAGGGGCTGCGATACGTCAGCAGCTGGGTGACGCCGGACCTGCAGCGTTGCTTCCAGGTGATGGAGTGCGACCGGCGCGAGCTGCTGGACGAGTGGATCGACCAGTGGAAGGACCTGGTGGACTTCGAGGTGATCCCCGTGCTCACGTCCGCCGAAGCCGCCGCGCTGATGGGGCCGAGGCTGTAGCGAGCCTCGCTTCCCAGAGGAGTGGGAGAACTGCTGTCCAGATCGGTCTGACGTTGGCGCATGCCGCGGCCACCCCCCTCTCCCTGCCTCTCCCCCATAAACCCCATGGGGGAGAGGAGAATTCGATCGGGGTTCGAGTGGCTGCCGGTGCATGCCTTGAGAGCCCCCTCCCCCCGGCCCCCGTCCCCCGCTGCGCAGGGGAGGGGGAGACCTGAACTGCGCTTCGGCTGGCCACGTGCACTCGACTGGCTCCCTTCCCCCGCGCAGTTTGCGGGGGAAGGGTTGGGGATGGGGGGCGCCCGCCCGAGCGCCGGGCCTGCCACCAGCGCACACGACCCTGGGGTGTACCCCCTCGCCCACGCTGTTTGTGGGAGAGGGTGGCACGCGTGTCAGCGCGGCCGGTGAGGGCCCCACGGCAGCCGGGGCCCAGGCACCGATGACCGCTGCCGCGTCCTGGCTTGTACGTGTCAGCGGCTAGATCCTTCGGCCCGCGACGTGGGTGCTACGGGCCGGTACAGCGCGCCTGGGCCTCACAGGATGACAGATGCCCGCGGCGGAGCTACTGGTTCCCTCCGCACTTCCGCACTTCCGCACTTCCGCACTTCCGCACTTCCGCACTTCCGCACTTCCGCACTTCCGCACTTCCGCACTTCCGCACTTCCGCACTTCCGCACTTTCGCACTTTCGCACTCACGCACTCCCCCGCTACCCCTCCTGCCCCGCCGCCGACACCCGCCCATCCCGGGCCTTGGCCGCGCGGCCGGCGCGGATGGAAACCCACACGCCCGCGAAGATGAGCAGCGTCGCCGGGATCATCCGCGGCGAGGGGCGCTCGCCCAGAAAGGGGATGGCGAGCGACGCCGTCATCACCGGCTGGATGTAGACGAACATGGCCACCAGGCTGGCTTCCGCGCGGGCGAGCGCCCACACGTTCAGGTAGTACGCGGCCACCGTCGGCACGGCCACGATCCACGCCAGCGCCGCCCACGTGGCCGCGCCCATCCCGCCCACCTCGCGCATGGCCGGCGCGATCCCCCAGGGAAAGATGCCGACGACCCCGAACACGAACACCCAGGTGATCACCGTCAGCGCGTTGTAGCGGGCCAGGATGCCGCGCGAGATCACCAGGTACACGGAGTACGCCGTGACGTTGCTGAGCGCCAGCAGGTTTCCCAGCACGCTCCCCTGGTGAAGCCCCACTCCCACCAGGAGCAGCGCCCCGCAGCCGGCGAGGGCGATGCCCAGCCACTTGGCGGGGGTGGCGGACTCGTGCCGCATGAGGATGGCCACCAGCAGCGTCAGCGCCGGGCCGGCCGTCACCAGCGTCTGCGCGGCCGTGGCCGTGGTCATCGTCAGCGCGGTGATGTACAGCAGCTGGTTCAGGATTACGCCGAACACGGAGTACAGCGCCAGCCGCAGGTAGTCCGCCCGCGACCTGACGCGCTGGCCGCCGGTGGCGAAGTGGATGGCGAGGAACAGCACCGCGGCGCCCGTCACGCGCAGCAGCGCCAGCGCCGGGCTGGAAAGGTCGCGCAGGGCGATCTTCACGGCGATGGGGAGCGTGGCGAAGAACACCTGCACCAGGATGAGCGCTACGTATACGGACGAAGGACGCAAAGCGATCCGGCTTGTCGAGAGTAAAAAGCTCCGGCCCCGCCACGACGGCGGGACCGGAGTCCGGGTGATACGCCGCGGATCGCGATGCGTGCCCCCGTGCGATGCGGACGAGGCGAAACGCCGCCCTGTCCCCCGCGTTCGCCGGTGCGTATCTTGCCGCCGCAGCAGCACCGTCAGCAGCCAGTCACCAATCCGGAGGAACGATGAGCGAGACGCACGAGCACGATCACGGGCACGGGGAAGAAGGGTTCGGGGTCGCCCTCGGCTTCCGTATCTTCGAGGCGGAAGGCGAAATCTACATGGCCGAGGCCGAGATCTCGTCGTACGTCGACGACCCCAACGCGCTGGGCGCCACGCTGGTGTTCCACTCCCTCAGCAACCTGGACCCCACGGCCGCCCCCGACGAGGACGAGGACGACGCGGGATGGCGGGTGGACATCGACGACGAGCTCACCCGCGACGAGGCCGGCGCCACGCGCGAGCAGTTCCACGGCATCCTCCGCCAGCTGGCCGGTCTCAGCGAGGACGACCTGCGCCGCTACCTGACCGCGGCCCGCGAAGAGCAGGGGATGGACGAGGAGTAACCGCGGCCACGCGGCGGATGGACGAAAGCGGGGGCGAGCCAGGTGCTCGCCCCCGCTTCGTTCCAGGCGTATGCGGTCAGAACGGGCGCAGAAGGAGGAAGACGAACGAGGCCAGGCCGATGGCAACGATCGCGTGGCGTACGCGCTGCTGGCTGACGCGCTGGGCCATGCGCGATCCCGCGTACCCGCCCAGCAGCCCGCCCGCGACCATCGCCAGCGCCACCGGCCAGTCCACGATGCCGCTGAGCGCAAAGATGACGGCGGCCACCCCGTTCATGCAGCTGGCGCCCCAGTTCTTGAGGCCGTTCATGCGGTGGATGTTGGTGAAGCCCATCATCCCCAGCCCCGCGAGCATCAGGATGCCGACTCCCGCACCGAAGTAGCCGCCGTACACTCCGATGGCGAACTGCCCCGCGGCGAACAGCCAGGGGGCGGCCTCGGGATCGCGGCCGTCCGGCACCTCCGTGGCGGTCGGCGGCGCGGCGGCACTCCCGCGCAGGCGGCGCATCAGCGGGGCCTGCCCCAGGAACAGGAGCGTGGCGCCCAGCACCAGGAACGGAACGATGAGGGCGAAGCGATCGGGCGGGGTGCGCAGCAGAAGCCACGCGCCGAGCACCCCGCCCGCGATGCTGGGCAGGGTAAGGCGCAGCACCCAGGCACGGGCGCCGCGCAGCTCGCCACGATAGCCCCACATGCTGCTCAACGCGCCCGGCCACAACGACACGGTGCTCGTGGCGTTCGCCGTCAGCGCGGGGACGCCCAGCCCCACGAGGGCCGGAAAGGTGACGAGCGTGCCGCCGCCGGCGATGGCGTTGATGCCGCCCCCCAGCACCGAAACCAGGAACACGGCGGCCAGCGCCAGCGCGGAGAGAGGTTCGTAGGCCATCAGGAAAACTGCCGGCTTGTCTTCATGCGGGCAAGCGGCAGTTTTCCTGGCGACTCGCTTCTTGCTGCCGCGGGCCGCAAACAGCGACGCGAGGCCCGGTCCTGGCCTCGCGTCGAAGGTGTGGAATGCGGACGAGCCTCAGCCGCCGGTGCGCGGCCCGTTCTTGCCAGTGACGTCCACCTTCGCGGTGTCGGCCTTGGGCTCGATCTCGTTCCCCGCGGGGTCTCCCGTGTGGGTCTCGGGCTCGCCGCCGCACGCGGCCAGGGCAAAGGCCAGCAGCAGGATCAGTTTCTTCATCCTCTCACTCCGGTTCGTTGGGGAGTCCGCCGCCGAACAGCAGTTTGTGCGCCCGTGCGTACACGGAGCGCGCCGCGACGACGCGCGGTGAGGTTCCGCGGCAGGCCACGCGCCCCGCCCGCAGCGCCGCCAGGAAGCCCTCCCGCGTCATCTCGAAGGGCGGCACCTCCACGTACGCGGTGCCGATCTCCCCCGCGGAATGCGCGTCGCTCCCCGCGCCCAGCGGCTTGCCGCGCGCGCGCGCCCACGCCTCGCCGCGTTCGTTGACCCCGGCGCCCCAGCTGCGCGCGTTGTGCGCCTCCACGACGTCCACCAGGTCTGCAACGGCGTCCAGGTGCTCGCCCCCGCCCCGCCGGCGCACGTCGAACGGGTGCGGCGCGTACACCACCCCGCCCTGCGCGCGGATGTTCTCGCACGCCTCGCGCAGCGGCGTGTTGCGGGCGATGCGCTCGGAAAGGAAGATGCCGATGATGTCCGGCCCCTCGCGCGTGCGCACCTCCTCACCCGCGATCACGCGGTCCGGGGCGCGGTCGCGCAGGCGCAGCGCCGCGTGCAGCTCGTCGTGGTCGGTGATGACCACGCGATGGATGCCGCGCCGGTCCATCGCGGCCAGGATGCCGTCAGGATCGTTCAGCGAGTCGTACGAGGCGCGGGTGTGCACGTGCATGTCCACGCGCAGCCATCCCTCAGCCACCCGCGTCGGCCCGGGCGACCAGCGCCGCCCACACGTCCGTCGCGCGCCGCTGCAGGTCGCCCAGCGAGCGCGTGTTCTCGATCACCACGTCCGCGCGCGCCCGCTTGAGCTCCGCCGGCATCTGCGCCGCCATCATCCGGCGCGCCTCGTCGGGCTCCAGGCTGCGGTCGCCCACCAGCCGCATCAGCCGCGTCTCTTCCGGCGCGTCCACCAGCACCACCACGTCGAACTCGTCCGCCATCCCCACCTCGAACAGCAGGGGAACGTCGGCCACCACCAGCGGCTCGCCACGGGCCGCGGCGTCCTGGAAATAGTCGTCGCGGAGCGCGGCGACGGCGGGATGGACGATGCTTTCCAGCCGCGCACGGGCGTCGGGGTCTGCGAAGACGATCTGCCGGAGCGCCGCGCGGTCCAGCGTTCCGCCTTCCTCCAGCACCCACGTGCCCCACTCCGCGGCGATGGCGGCGTGCGCGGGGGTGCCGGGCTCCACCGCCTGGCGTGAAAGCTCGTCGGCGTCGATCACCGTCGCGCCCAGCTCCCGCCACGCGCTGGCGACGGTGGACTTGCCCGCCGCGATGTTTCCCGTCAGCCCAACTTTCAGCATGATCGTCCGTGTCTCAAACGGCTCGGTGCGGCGTGCGTGCCGCGGTTCGATGGCGCGGGAATGGTCAGGTCCCGGCGCGAGGCGCCGGCTCCGACAGGATGTCGTCGGGGGTGCCGCGCACCCGGTCGCGGCCGCTGGACCCCACCTGGTACGTACGCCGGCTGACCGTCAGGTAGTACGGCTGCCCCCACGAGTCCACCGCCGACTTCCCGCCTTCGAGCTTGCTGATGAACGTGTGGAAGTCCCTGGGCCTGGGCAGCTCTCGGTCGGCGGAGATCTCCCGCGCCGTCAGCCGCTGCAGGTCGTGCACGCGGTTGCGGGTGTTCCACTCGTACAGGGGGTTCAGCGCCGGCTCCATGTACCCCGACGCGCGGTCGCGCAGCGGCTTCACCAGCACCACGGCGGCCACCACCAGCAGCAGGATCCAGAACAGCTTGGACGTCATCCACCTCTCCAGTCCGTCGATGTAGGCGCGTCAGCCCGCCGCGAAGCGCGCGGGGCTGGGCGCTTCTTCCGCCACCGCCGCGCGGCCGGCGGCGGCGAGCCGGTCCAGGTGCGCCAGCGTTTCGCGCAGGGCCAGCATGCGGGTAGAAACGCTCATCTCGCGCCCGGGATAGCGCAGGTCCACCACCTGCCAGCAGGTGCGCGGCTCGGCGCCGAGCAGCCCCGCCACCGTCTCCGTTTCGCCGTTCGCCGCGTCGCGCAGCTCGCGGATGCGGCGGACCCCCTCCTGGGGAGCACCGTGGCCGGGGAGGACGAGGGACGGTGACAGCGCCTCCAGCCGGTCCAGCGCGTGCACGTAGTCCGCCACCGGGTCTTCCCGCTGCCGGTTCACGCCCAGCGTGGGGGTGATGCGCGGCAGCACCACGTCGCCCCCGATCACCACGCCGTCCGCTGGCCGATGCAGGGAAACGTGCCCCGCGGTGTGCCCCGGCGTCCACAGCCAGCGCCACCCGGGCGCGCCGGGCAGGTCGCCCCCATCGCCCGCAAGCGAAAGGTCCACATGCACGGCGGGCGCCAGCGGCTCGGCCGATCGGCGCGCCTCCTCCACCGCGCGCACCACCGGGTCCGGCGCGCCGCACCGCCGCAGCAGCGCGGCGCGGTACTCCGCCTCGTCCTCGGGCTCCGCGGCGGCGTGGGCCATCCGTTCGGCATCCAGCTGCCCCATCAGCACCGGCGCGCCACACGCGCCGCGTACCCGGGCGGCCAGCCCCACGTGGTCCATGTGCATGTGGGTGATCACGTGCAGCGCCACAGCGGCCCATCCACCCGCCACCGCGCGGACACCCGCGTCCAGCGCCTCCCACGCCGGGTCCGTGTTCAACCCGCCGTCCACCAGCACCAGGCGCCCATCGTCCAGCGCGGCCACGTAGGCGTGCACCTCCGATGGCCGAAACGGAAGGGGCGTGGTGATGCGCCAGACGCCCGGGGCTACGGAAAAGGCCGGCCCGTCGTGGGCCGCGAGGTGTGCGATCGGGCCGATGATGAGCTCCGTGCGTGGCGTGCGGCGAATGGGTGTATCCGGGAAATATGCAGGCGAACGCCGTGGAGGCAAGCAAACGCTTGGGGCAGACGGGGAGAAGCGGGGAGGAAGACGGGTGTGGCGGGGAGGTCGGAGCGCTGGAATTCGTGGTCAGGAAGGGGCTCGGGGGAGGTTGGGACGGCCAGGTCGACCGGGCATCCCGCGGGGGGTGCGCGAACCCGGCCGGGCCTTGTCCGCGCCGCGGGCCGCGCTAGTTTCCCGCGGAGAGCGGGGGAATGATCGAGGCCCGGCGGTGAAGCCGGGCCTCGCGCGGGTCAGTCGCCGCCGCCCACCGTGCCGCCGCAGTCGGGGCAGAGCGACATGATGCAGGTGATCCCGCCGCAGTTGGTGAAGCCACTATGCGCCATCACGGTGCCCTGCTCGGCATCATCGGCAGCGACCGCAAAGCTCTGTACGTTCAGCGACTCGATCTCCAGCTTCAGCTTCTTCATGGGTACGCAACTCCACGTAGAGGGGGGAACATCCGGTGGCGCCGGACGGCAGCGAGATTCATGCCTGGCACCCGGATGACGACGACTCCTGCATCGGCGGATTCGCCCCGCGACCGGCGTCCCGTGCGTGCGCTGGGGCTGTACCTGGCGGCGGTGTTCATCGGCGGCGCACTACTGGCGCCATGGCTGTACTGGACGGTGCACTCGCTGGCGGAATCCGTTCCCGCGATGGAAAAAATCTCGCGGATGAAGTTCTCGCGGTACCTGAACCGCGGGTTGCTGATCACCGCGCTCGCCGGCCTGCCCGTCTTCATCCGCGCCGCGGGCATCCGCAGATGGCGCGACGTGGGCGTCGCACCGGGGCTCGTACGGTGGAAGGGCTTCGCCGCGGGGTTCGGGCTGGGGTTCACCTCGCTCGCCGGCGTCTGCGCCGTCGCGCTGCTGGCGGGCGGGCGAATCCTGAAGGACCGCACGGCGGGCGAGCTCGCGGCGCAGTTCCTGGGCGTGCTGGCGACGGCGCTGATCGTGGCCGTCATCGAGGAACTGCTCTTCCGCGGCGCCATCTTCGGCAGCCTGCGCCGGGCGATGCGCTGGCCCGCGGCGCTCGCGGTGAGCAGCGGCATCTACGCCATCACGCATTTCATGGAGCGGGCGGCCAACCCGGCGAAGGTCGACTGGCTTTCCGGAATCCGCATTCTGCCCACCACCCTGGCGGGGATGACGGAGGTGCGGACGCTGGTCCCCGCGGTCCTCAGCCTGGCGCTCGCCGGAACCATCCTGGGGCTGGCGTACCAGTGGACGGGCGACCTGTCGGCCTCCATCGGCATCCACGCGGGGTGGATCTTCTGGCTGAAGTTCTACGGCTTCGCCACGCGCCGCTCGCCCGGGGCGGACGAGTGGTTCTGGGGAACGGGCAAGGTGGTGGATGGATGGATGGCGCTCGTCGCGCTGGTGGTGGTGCTGGCGGTTCTCCTGCATCTGAACGGGATGCGAAGCAGATTGGATTCCGCCACGGCGCCGACCTCATGAGCGTAGCCGCCGCAAGAATCTGGATCATCAGCCTAAAATTTGTCATCCTGAGTCTTTCACCGTCCTCCGGCCGACCCTGAGGGATGAAAAGGGCTCGCGGGCGCCGTTTATGATTTGGACGAACTGGACTTTTTCTATTCAGGCCCAGGCGCACCACATTCGCCCGCGGCATGACCTGCCCGGGCCGAAGGATCTACTCCGAGACACCTCTCAGGCGGGGCGCGGCAGCGATTCGGTCGTTTGGGACTCGGATCTTCGGACTGTGGAGCCGCCCCAGGCCTGCACGGGCGAATGAATTCGCTGCAACAACCACACGAAGTCCACCTGCGTGGACTGGCTTGCCCGGTGTGCGTGCTGCTTCGGTGCGCGGCCCTGGATCCGTCGATTGCTGCGCGGGCTTCACGGCCTCGTGAAGAAAACACTACGGGAGAGAGCGGCCGATGCGGATGCTCGGAGAGCGGGTGTTCCACAGCCACCCGGAGATCCTGGGAGGAACTCCGGTGTTCTGCGGCACGCGGGTACCCGTAGAGATACTGATGGAGTGGCTGGAAGGTGGGTACAGCCTCGATGAATTCCTGGAGAACTTCCCAACAGTAACTCGGGACCAAGCCGTCGCCTTCCTGCAGCAGGCCACCCAAGCCGCACTCGCTCGGATATTGTGACGATGCACTTCCGCTGACACTGGCCCGAGACGTGCCGCGCGGATATGTTGCACGCAGTTTTCCCGGGCGGCCGAGCATCATCGCGCCGCCCGCGTTTTGACGTTGAGACCACGCGATTCAGCCATGGCCCTCACGACCAAGAAGAAGCCCAAAGCCGACGCCGCGCCCGCGCTGGATCGCGAGACGCTGCTCGGACTTTATCGCACGATGCTGCTTTCCCGCCGTCTCGACGACAAGGAAATCCAGCTCAAGCAGCAGAACAAGATCTTCTTCCAGATCTCCGGCGCGGGCCACGAGGGCATCCAGGTGGCCGCCGCGGCGCACGCCCGCCCCGGGTACGACTGGTTCTACTTCTACTATCGCGACCGCGCGTTCTCGCTGGCACTGGGGATGACCGCGCTCGACCAGCTGCTGCAGGCGGTGGGCGCCGAGGCCGACCCGTCGTCGGGCGGCCGGCAGATGCCCTCGCACTGGGGCCACCACAAGCTGAACATCGTCAGCACGTCGTCGCCCACGGGGACGCAGTTCCTGCAGGCGGTGGGCACGGCCGAGGCGGGCGTCCGCTCGCAGAAGCTGGGCGAGCCGCTGGTGGAGGCCACCCGCGCGCACGGCGATGAGGTGGTCTTCGTCACCACGGGCGACGGCACCACCTCCGAGGGCGAGTTCTGGGAAAGCCTGAACTCGGCGAGCAACCTCAAGCTCCCCGTCGTCTACATCGTCGAGGACAACGAGTTCGCCATCTCCGTTCCGGTAGAGGTGAACACGGCGGGCGGCAGCATCAGCAAGCTGGTCGTCGGCTTCCCCGACCTGTACATCCAGACCTGCGACGGCACCGACCTCTGGGAAAGCCACGAGGTGATGGGGCGCGCGGTGGAGTACGCCCGCAGCCGCAAGGGCCCCGCGCTGGTGCACGCCAAGGTCATCCGCCCGTACAGCCACTCGCTGTCGGACGACGAGAAGTTCTACAAGACCGACGCCATGCGCGCCGACGAGGCCCTCCGCGACCCCATCACCCGCACAGCCACGCGGCTGGTGGAACTGGGGATGGCTACGGCGGACGATCTGGCGCAGATGGAGGCCGAGGTGAACGCCGAGGTGCAGCGCGCGACCGACGAGGCGCTGGCGTCGCCGCAGCCAGACCCGTCGACCGCCATGCTGTACCTGTTCTCGCCCGACGTGGACCCCACGGCCGAGCAGTTCGACACCGAGGACGATCCGCGGCCGTCGGGCGGCGAGACCACGATGGTGGACCTGATCAACTCCACGCTGCGCGACGAGATGCGGCGCGACCCGCGGATCATGGTGTTCGGCGAGGACGTGGCCGACGTCAGCCGCGAGGAGATGATCAACGACGTCAAGGGCAAGGGCGGCGTCTTCAAGGTGACGGCCGGGCTGCAGCGCGAGTTCGGCGGCACGCGCGTGTTCAACTCGCCCCTGGCGGAAGCCAACATCGTGGGCCGGGCGATCGGGATGGCGCTGCGCGGGCTGAAGCCGGTGGTCGAGATCCAGTTCTTCGACTACATCTGGCCGGCGATGATGCAGATTCGCGGCGAGCTGGCCACCATGCGGTACCGCAGCAACAACACCTTCGCCTCGCCCGTGGTCATCCGCACCACCTACGGCGGATACCTGAAGGGCGGCAGCATCTACCACTCGCAGACGGGAGAAAGCCTGTTCGCGCACTGCCCCGGGCTGCGGGTGGTGCTGCCGTCGAACGCGACGGACGCGGCGGGGCTGCTGCGCACGGCTATCCGCTGCGAAGACCCGGTGCTGTTCCTGGAGCACAAGCACCTGTACCGCCAGGTGTACAACAAGGGGCAGTATCCCGGCCCCAACTTCATGATCCCCTTCGGCAAGGCGAAGAAGGTGCGCGAGGGCACCGACGTCACGGTGGTCGCCTGCGGCGCGCTGGTGCAGCGGTCGCTCGTGGCCGCCAAGGTGGCCCAGGAGCGCCACGGCATCAGCACCGAGGTGATCGACCTGCGCTCGCTGGCGCCCTTCGACATGGAGAGCATCGCCGAGTCGGTGAAGAAGACCAATCGGGTGATCGTCGCGCACGAGGACTCGCTCTCGTGGGGCATCGGCTCCGAGATCGCGGCCCGCATCGCCGACGACCTGTTCCCCTGGCTGGACGCGCCGGTGAAGCGCGTGGCGTCGATGGACACGTGGGTGGCCTACGCGCCGCAGGTGGAGCGCGCCATCCTGCCCGAGCCCGAAGACGTGCTCGCCGCCATCGAAGAGATCAAGGCGTACTGACCTGATCGCCCTGCAGAAAGCCCCCGCCCGGACGAGTTCCGGGCGGGGCTTTTTCGCGTCCATATCCGCCCCCGCACGGTCCCTGGCGTACGAAGCCCGCCCCTTCCAAGCCACAGGCGCGACGGAGTTTACGCTGCACCTTGCGGTGGGTATGCCCTGCGGGACAGGATGGCACTTCGTCCACTTGTCTCCCGCGAAAGCCTTCCGCGCGGTTCACATCAACGTTAACTTCGGATGCGCGACATCGAGTGGTACCGCACCGCATCCGGGCGCTCACCGGTTCAGGAGTTTCTGCGCAGCCTCACGGTAGAGGCTAGCTCAAAGGTGGCACGCGCCCTCGAAGATGTCAGGAATCTGGCTCATGTCCCGCCGAAGCTCATGAAGAAGTTGCGGGGTACGGACGAGCTGTGGGAAGTTCGAGTCCAGCACGGCGGGAACGCTTACCGTCTCCTGTGTTTTTTTCGATGGCCCGAAGCTGGTCGTGCTCCTTAGCGGGTTCTCGAAGAAGACCGAGCGAGTGCCAGTGTTGGAACTGGAAGTAGCACACCGGCGGCGGCGAGACTACCTGAACAGGAGGGAGCAGCGTGGATGATCTGGATCGCTTCATCGCCGAAACCGCTCTGCAACATCCCGAGTTCCGCGAGAGCTATGATCGCGGCTACCAGGCGTTCCACCTCGGCCTCCTGCTCAGGGCGGCGCGCGACGACGCGAAGCTCACGCAAGCACAGGTGGCCGCGCGGCTGGGCACGCACAAGTCGGCCATCAGCCGAATGGAGAACCACGCGGAGGACATCCGCCTTTCCACGCTGCAGCGCTATGCACAAGCGGTGGGATGCATCCTGAAGCTGGAGTTGATGCCGGAATCCGAGGGTACGGTCGAGAAGGCCATCCGCGGATACCAGGAGGAACTGGCGGCGGCCCCGCCCGCCAGCGTCCGCACGCGCCGTTCGAAACCCGCAGCCCAGTACGCGGAACATGGCGACTAAGCTCGACAAGCCCATCAAGCGTGAGCTGGACATCGAGGGCACCACCTACACGGTGACGATCTCGCCCGAGGGGGTGCAGGTGGTGCAGAAGGGAAAGCGGAAGGGGCTCTCCGTCTCGTGGACGTCGTTCGTGAACGGCGACGCGGCGCTCGCGGCGGAACTGCGCGCCTCGCTGGAAGCGCTTCCGCAACGCTGAACCAGCAACGAACTGCTCGTACGTAACTGCCGGGCCCTCCTCCACGATCCGATCGGGCCAGAGGTGGTACCAGTTTATGACCGCATATTGACAGGGAGCACACCCATGCGCGATCGTCCAGAGCGTAAACACGGGAGAGAGCGCATGCCTGCACAAAACAAGAAGCTCGGTGCCTTCGTACGGCGCCTCGCCCATCGGCGCCCACGTTTGGCCGATGCGGCGACGTACCTGTTCGGCTCGCCGAAAAACGCGGCGCGACTGCGAGAAGCAATCGACGACTCGCGCGCCAACCGCAACATGGTTCCATTCACGTTCGACGATCTGCGCCGGGAACTCCGTGGCGGGGCGTCGTAAGGGAGCCAAGCAGACTCCCCGCGCTCCCGCTGGTCCGCCAGAGACGCCGGCCAGGTTTCCGCGCCTGCACCCACGCTTTCTGGAAGACCTGCGGTTCTGGGTTCAGACCGATCCACGCGTGGCGGACCGAATCGTACGACTGGTCGAGGAAACCGCGCGTGATCCGCGGGCGGGAATCGGCAAGCCGGAGCCGCTCAAGGGCGAACACGGCGTGTGGTCGCGCCGAATCACAGAGGAGCATCGCCTGACGTACCGCATGTCGAGCGAGCACGTCGACTTCCTCCAAGCTCGATTTCATTACGGACGCTCGAGTTGAACAGCTACACAAGTGCGCTGTCCCCGGTGAGGGATGGCGGCTATTGTTCGTAGCTGCCGCACCACGCCTCCCCGCGGCCCGCTGGCCCTTTCCCAACCCACAGGAGCCCTCCATGCCACTCTCCGGAAACGTTACCCCCGCACCTGCGGGACTCCGCGGCTTCGACGCCAACACCCCCGTCAACGCGGAGGCGGCCCAGGCGTTCTGGGACGCCGGGTACCGCTTTGCGCTTCGCTACGTGGGACGCACACAGATGGCCTCGTACGACCTGACGACGGCCGAAGCGGAGATCCTGCTGAACCAGGGCTTCGGGTTGATGCCCGTGCAGCACGTGCTGAACCCGGGGTGGCAGCCCACCACCACGCTGGGCCAGGAGTACGGGGCGAACGCCGCCAAGTTCTCGCAGCAGATCGGCTTTCCGCCCGGAGTAAACGTGTGGTGCGACCTGGAATCGGTCTCGAACGACGCCAGCGCCGCCGACGTGATCGGCTACTGCAACGCCTGGTACACGGCCGTCGCCGACGCCGGGTACGTCCCCGGCCTGTACGTGGGCTACCAGCCGGGGCTCACGGGCAAGCAGCTGTACGGCTCGCTGAAGTTCTCCAGCTACTGGGCGGCGTACAACGTCGACGGGGTTTCCAATCCCAAGCCCCGAGGCTGGCAGCTGGTACAGTTGGTGGGCGGCGGCACCATCGGGGGGCTGAGCACCGAGGTGTACGACGCCGACGAAACGCGGACGGACGGCAAGGGAGGCACCGCGGTCTGGATCCAGCGCTGACCCCCTCCGTCGCGCCCGCGGCGGAAACAGGAGCCTTGGCAGCTACTCCGGCCAGGGCTCCGAAACTCACTTCCGCCCAACCACGTACGGCTCCGTTGACAGGGGCCGGGAGCGCCGGTAGCTTCGACGTCAAGTGTTCCCGCCCCATCCCCGATCCACCCTTCCGGGGAACCTCTTCGTGACGACCGTATTTCTGGCTTGCGCCGTCCTGGGCGGCGGTGTCCTGGTTCTACAGCTCGTGCTCAGCATGCTGGGCGTGGTGGAGCACGACCTTGGCTTCGACCACGGCGACTTTCACGCGGGCGAGGCGGCCGACACGCTGAACCTGAAGAGCGTCCGCGCGCTTTCCGCCGGGCTGGGCTTCTTTGGCCTGGGCGGGCTGTTCATCCAATCGCTTGGCCTGCCGGCCCTGCTCGCCCTGTTCGTTGGGCTGGCAGTCGGATCGGGGGCGGCGCTGGGCGTGGCGGCGGCGACGCGTGCCATGCTGCGCATGGAAAGCGACGGCTCTCTGCAGATGCACAACGCCATCGGCGAGTCCGGACGCGTTTACCTGAGCATTCCCGGGGGGCGCTCCACCCCGGGCAAGGTGCACCTGACGGTGCAGGGCCGCACGCTGGAGTGCCTGGCCATTTCGGAGCAGCCCCTGGCCACCGGGGCGAACGTGGTCGTCGTGGACATCATCGGTCCCGGCACCGTCGAAGTGGCTCCCTCACCCTCGTATGGAGGTCTTCTCGATGTCCCCTCTTAAGCTGGGCGCGGTGCTCCAGATGGACCCCGGCGCCATCATGGGCGGCGGCGCGTTCCTGCTCGTTGTCACCGTCATCGGGCTGCTGTTCTTCGCCACCTCGCGCTACCGCCGTTGCCCCGCCAACAAGGTGCTGGTGGTGTCGGGTTCGGTGGGCCGCGGCAACTCGGCCAAGTGCATCTCGGGCGGGGGCACCATGGTGTGGCCCATCTTCCAGGAGTACGACTACCTGAGCCTGGAGCCCATCCAGATTGACATTCCGCTGAAGGACGCGCTCTCGTTCGAGAACATCCGGGTGAGCGTGCCCAGCGTGTTCACGGTCGCGATCGGCACGGAGCCCGAGATCCAGCAGAACGCGGCCATCCGCCTGCTCAAGCTGACGCCCGAGCAGATCAAGCGGCAGGCGCAGGACATCATTTTCGGCCAGCTGCGCCAAGTGATCGCGTCCATGCGCATCGAGGAGATCAACCGCGACCGCGACTCGTTCCTGCACAACATCCAGACGTCGCTGGAGCCCGAGCTCAAGAAGCTGGGGCTGGTGCTGCTGAACGTGAACATCACCGACATCAACGACGAGTCGGGGTACATCGAGGCCATCGGCCGCAAGGCGGCGGCCGAGGCGGTGCAGAAGGCCCGCGGCGACGTGGCCGACCAGGAGAAGATGGGCGAGATCCGCGTGGCCGACGCCGAGCGCGAGCGGGTGATCCAGGTGGCCAACGCCCACAAGCTGCGCGAGATCGGCATCCGCGAGGCCGCGCGCGAGCAGGCGGTGCGCGTGGCCGAGCTGGACAAGGAGCAGAAGGTGGGCGAGCAGACGGCCGCCTTCGAGCGCGACATGGCGGTGAAGGAGGCTGAGCAGCTGAAGCGCGTAGCCGTCGCCAATGCCGACGCCAAGGCCATCGCCGGCGAGGCGCAGTCGCAGGCGCAGATCGTGGCCACGCAGGCCCAGCTGAAGGTGCGCGAGGCCGAGGCCTACCAGGTGGCCGAAACGCGCAAGCGCGAGGCCGAGGCCGCCGTGCAGGAGTCGCAGAACCGCGCCATGGCCAAGGCCGCGCTGGCCGACGCCGAGCGTGTGGAAGCCGAGCGCCGCGCCCAGCTGGAAGCGCCGGCCAAGGCCGAGAAGGCACGCACCATCGTCGAGGCCGAGGCCGCGGCGGAAAAGCGCAAGCTCGAGGCGCAGGCCGAGGCGGCAGCCATCTACGCCAAGCTCGAGGCGGAGGCGCGCGGCCAGTACGAGATCATGGCCAAGAAGGCCGAGGGCCTGAAGCTGATCGTGGACGCCTGCGGCGGCAGCAAGGAGGCGTACAGCATGCTGATGCTGGAGCACATCGACAACCTGGCCCAGACGGCCGCCACCGCCATCAGCAACATCAAGATGGACAAGGTGGTGGTGTGGGACGGCGGCAACGGCAAGGCCACCGGCAGCTTCCTGCAGGGGCTGGCGGGCACGCTGCCGCCCATGATGGACGTGATCCAGAACATCGGCGGGGTGGAGCTGCCGTCGATGTTCGGGCGGCTCGTAGAGGAGCCGGAGGCGGTGCCCACCGACCTGGTGCCGGTCACGAAGATCATCGCCGAAGACGGCACCGCGACGACGGCGGCGGCCCCGGCCAACTGATCCGGCCGGGCAGGTAGATGACCGAAGCGGCGGCACCCTCGCGGGTGCCGCCGCGAGTCGTTCGGGCCTGCGCCATTGTCATCCTGAGGAGCGGCCACATCGAACCAGCCCGTACGCCAAACCGCGCAGCGACCGAAGGATCCGCCACATACCTGGCCGACGCCCCGCGGCCCGGGCTTTCATCGTAGCCGACGATCACCAACGGACGAGCCCCGACGTAGAGCGTGCATGGGGGCTCATCGCGCCGTGTGTGGCGGATCCCTCAGTCGCTGCCTGCTACCGTGTAGAGGCAGGTTGGCCGGGGCCGCTCCATCGGGATGACATCACCCCCGTTGCCGAACCGGGATCGAATTCTCCCCTCTCCGCATGCGCAGCATGCGGGGAGGGGCCGGGGGAGGGGCCCCCAGCGGCATGCGCCGGCAGTTCGTCGAGACGCGAACCCTCAGCGTTGTGTGGGCGGCCGGAGCGTGGCGGGAAGGACGATCCGCCGCTTCGGGAGCACCCACAGGAGCGCGCCGGCGGCGTAGACCTCGCGCGCCACGCCGGTCAGCGGCGGAACCAGCAGCAGGAGCAGGTAGCCGGCGGCGAACACCACTTCCTTGCGGCGGTTGCGGCGAATCCCCTGCTCCGACTCGCGGCGCTCCATCAGGCCCGTGATGTCGCCGCGGCGCTCGCTGACCTCCGCCAGCCCCGCGGCGGCGGTGGACTCCATCCAGGCGACGCCCAGCCGGGCCACCGAGCGGATGAGCCGGTTCAGCAGCGCCAGGCAGCCGGCGATGGCCAGCACGGGGAGCACGATCCTCAGGAAGTCGTTCATCCGCACAGTCTGGCCGTCCGCCGCCCGTTTCGCAATCCGGGCGCGCGGACGCTTTTGCCGTTACGAAGCGCGGCCGATGTCCAGCACCTCGGTGATCACCGAGCGAATCCCCCAGTCCTCCGCCTCGGCGCAGCTGCTGAACCACAGGTCGATCTTGTTACCGCGCACCGCCCCGCCCGTGTCCATGATCACGAACACCCCGATCAGCCGACCGTCCGTGTGCGACACGCGGACGACGGAGCCCAGCGGCAGCACGTTGGGATCGCCCGCGGCGATGCCGTCGCGCACGCGCACGCCGGTGCGCGTGGTGCCGCGCAGGCAGTACGCGGTGGAGCGCATCTCCACGCGCCGCTCCACGCCCACCGAGCGTGACTCCGCACGCGGCAGATCCATCCGCGCGGGCGCCGCCGCCTGGACCACGGACGGCGACTCAGCCAGCGGGGTGCGCGGCGCCTCTGCCGTGGCCGCCGCCCGCGTGGTATGAGCGGAGCCGGTATTCCGGGCCTGCGCATCGGCGGCGGGGGCGGAGGCGAGCAGCAGGGCGGTGGCGATCAGGAAACGAGTCATGCGAAACCTCCAGATGGGGTCAATCAACGGCGACCAGGGGGTGCTCGCCGCGGAACAGCGCCGACGAGCGGTAGCGCGCCATCCCGTGGTGCACCAGCAGCTTGATGAGCACGGCCAGCGGAACCGCGATCAGCAGTCCCAGGAATCCAAGGAAGAAGCCGAACACCGACAGCGCCAGGATCACCCACACCGGATGCAATCCCACGGATTCGCCCACGATCTTGGGGCCGAGCACAGCGCTGTCCAGCACCTGCACCACGGCGAACACGATGCCGATCTTTCCCAAGCTCCACAGGATGTCGTTGGAGAAGATGGCGATGATCAGCGCCGGAATTAGGCTGGCGACCAGCCCCATGTACGGCACCACGTTGAACACGCCGGCCACCACGCCCAGCAGCAGCGCGTACGGAAAGCCTAGCAGCATGAAGCCCAGCCAGGTGAGCACGCCCACAGCCGCAGCGGCGATCAGCTGCCCGCGCATGTAGCTGGCGAGCAGCCGATCGTACTCGGTGGCGAACGCCACCACGCGGTCGCGGTACGTCGTCGGGATCAGGTCACGGAGTCGCGCGACGATGCTGGGCCAGTCGCGCAGCAGGTAGAAGGTGAGGATCGGCGTCAGGAACACGTAGCCCAGCAGGGTGAGCACCGTCCCCAACCCGCGGCCCAGCCCCAGCACGCCGCGCCAGATTCCGTTCGCCAGCACCGCCTGCCGCTGCTGCATCCACGCCATTACCGCTTCCGGCTGGATGGACTTCATCCGCTCCAGCAGCATCTGCTCATCGAGCCCCGGCACGTCGCGGCTTGCCAGCGTGGCCTGCCACTGCTCCAGCCGCAGCGTGGCCGTCTGGATCAGCTGCGGCGTGCCGCGGATGAACTCCGCGATCTGCGCGCTCAGCGCTGGAATCCCCAGGAAGAAGACCAGGAAGATGATCAGCAGCGCGGGCAGGGCCAGGAGCATCGTGGCCGTGTTGCGCGACAACTTTCGCCGCTCCAGCCGCGCCACCAGCGGGTGCTGCAGATACGCCAGCACCACCGCCAGCACGAAGGGCGCGAGCAGGAACCCCGTCGTATGGAGGATCCACATCATCGTCAGCCCCACCGCCGCGCTGACGATCAGCAGGTGGTGCCGCGTTCCCGAATACGGCTGCATCAGGAACAGCAGCAGCAGGAACAGGATGAACGGGTTGAGGATGCTCTGCACGCTGTACAGAAAGAACCCCACCACCAGCAGCACGATCACCCAATGGAACGCACGCCAATTGAAGCTGTCGGATGGATTGTCGATCATCGATTCTGAAGGCACGGAAAACGTGATGGCGGGCTGGTACAGTAGCACCCGAGGGCCGCCCGGGCCAGAGCGGAGGCTCCGCCGGGCTGGCGCACATCGTGCATAAGCCACTCCGCTCCAAGCACTTAGGCGCTTACAGCGGAGGGATGCGAAGATGGGTCTACTGGGAATGCTGCGGCCGACGCGCCGCGACGCCAAGACGATGATGCTGATGGGCGCGGCCAACTGGGCGGCGCGCCGCTACGGCGGACGCAGCACGGGCACCAGCCGGGCCATCAGCCACGCGACCTGGGCGCTGCCCCTCGGCATGATGCTCGCCGACCACCTGCGCAACCGCCGCGCCCGCTGACGAGCCGCCGGCGAACGCACGAAAGGCCGCCTTGCGAGGGGCGGCCTTTGTTTTTGTGCATCGGAGCGACGCCCGGCGCATGCGGCAGGCGCCCCCCATCCCCAACCCTTCCCCCGCAAACTGCGCGGGGGAAGGGAGCCAGTGTGGTGCGCGTCTGTGGGTGCCGCGTGCACCCAACCCGAACGCCCACACGGCTTGTCATCCTGAGGCCGAGGCGCACCGAACCGGCCCGCAGCATAACCGTCGCCGGCCGAAGGATCTAACCGCGGATACGAACTAGCTTGGACGCGGTAGCGCACACGGCTGCCCTCAAGACACAACGAGCCACGCCGACGAGCATCAAATCCCGTAGTGCACCATCAGAGTCAATATCCCGAAGATGATGGCCGCAGACGCTCCGGCTGCACCCTGCGCCGCTCTCTCTCGATCGAGCACACTCCACTCGCGATGCTCACCCTTCTTGTCCGTCCACCAGATCCACAGGAGGTAAGCGACACCTCCGCAGATCATCAGTGTGCCTCTGAGCGGTGCGGTCATACAACATCTATCGTATCAGGACCTGGACAAGTTTCATTGAGCATCCCCCGCCGACCGCGCCGAATGAGCACCGTCGTCCCCGCAACGCACACCACAAGGCAGGCGCCTGCGATGATCTCGTAGATCAGCGCAATCCGCCACCAGTACGCACGGCCAGTCGGCGTGCCGTCCGCCGTTCCGAAGGAGCCGGCCATGAACGCGCCGGAACACGCGTACAGAATGCCCAGCAGTCCGACTGACAGGGCGAGCCAGGGAAGAACGCGGCGGGTGCGGGATGATGGTGCGTCGGGGTGGCTCATCCGGGGGAGTCGTCAGGCGGCGCGGTCGGCCAAAACGGCGACTTCTGCCTCAAGGCGCGGCCCTAGGCGGTCCCGCTCGACCTCCAGGTCATAGTGCGCCTGCAGATTCAGCCAGAACCGCTCGCTCGTCCCGAAAAACCGCGCAAGGCGCAACGCGGTTTCCGCAGTCACCGTCCGCTTTCCACGCACGATGCCGGCGATCCGCCGCGCCGGTACGCCGATGTCACGCGCGAGGCGGGCCTGTGAGAGTCCGAGAGGGCGCATGAACTCCTCACGGAGAATCTCCCCCGGGTGAATCGGCGGCAGCGTGGGTGAATGCTTCACTATAGCACCCTCTCGTTTCCGTACGCATATCAGAACACGCAGAAACCTCTAATCGTCCTTCTCATCCAGCAGACTGCGCAGCCTGAAGACGAGATACTGAATCTGGTTCGCCCGCTTCTCCAATCCCGCAGCGAGTTGCGCAACACTCTCACGCTGAGGTGTGCGCGTACCTGAAAGCCACGCAACAAGGGCTGCACGGCTCAATTCTGTGTCTTCGGCGATCAGAGTGCGCGGAAGCCCGCTCTCCTCGATCACCTCGCGGACAACCCGCTGCATCTTCTCCGGTCGGGCCAAGAGTCTCCTAGGCGTGCTCTGATTCGTTGACAGAATGCCGTGCGCTGATTAGCATACGCACAGCAGAGTCAATCAGTCCCTCAGTGCTGCTGATGCTGCATTGTATGGGTGTCCAGAAGAAGCCGCAAACGCCTACAGGAGCGTACCATGAGAACAGGAGCGCCCAAGAAGCAAGCCTCGCCCATGCGATGGCTGGAGATGCTGTCGGATCGGTTCGGCGCGTTCGAAGCCGTCGCGCACTCAACCATCAAGCTCGCCCGGTACGCACCCGAGGACGAGCTATCGATGGATCTGCTGCTGGCGGATGCGATTCTGGAGTTTGGGGATGATCTACGGGAAGCGTCCGCGGCTGCCAACGAGTGGGCGCGGATCAACTCGGGCGGGAAGAGGTGAACGCAAACTGCTCTGATCATTGGATCGTAGCCGGGCGCGTAGCGGGCTAACGTAGGGACACCTAATCCTGGTCGTGCCCCGGACCCGTGATACCCCGCTTCAACTTCCGGAAAATCTCGGGGAGATTCACTTTGAACCCCTTACCCTCGAGTTGGGTTAGAGTAACCATCCCTCCAAGGATAGGTTCGTCCTCAGCCGTCGATTCAGAGTCGGACTTCGGTAGCGACACCAGCCGGTTCGCTTCGGCTGCAGCTGCAATCACTTGCTGGTACTGGTAGTTCGCCAACGACAATGCCTGATTTTCAGCATCCAGCGCCCGGATTTCTGCTCGGTTAGCGCTCGCCACCGCCTTGAGCAGCGTGATCTGCCCTTTCAGATGGTGGATGTTGGCCTGCAACTGGAGCACGGCGATGTCGGGGGAGTCCCCGACGGCGACCTCTAGACCGGGCGTTGACGGAAGTTGTAAATAGATGGCTAATGCTTCCCTTATCCGGTCAAGGGCCTCCGCGCCTTCGTGCGGCCGAACACTGAACAGTACCTGTTGGCGCGGTGGCGTACATCCCCCTCAGCTTCTATTCCTAGGTCTCTGAGGAATTGCACGAAGTAGAGCAGGTACTGCTCGCATGCAGTGCTCAACGCCGGCGGGAAATCGAACAATGTAACGAGAGTATCCCGCTGCGCCTCCGCCGAGAGTACAGCGCGGGCATGGTCCAGCATTGGAAGGACCACTGCAGTCCAGTACGTGAGTTCTTTGGAAAGCGCTTGGGTGGGATCGCGGATGGTGATTGCGAATGCAAATCCGCTCAGAACAGTTGTAATTGTGTCGTCTCGCCTGTGGTCCAGGAAGTTTAAACCTGATACGCCGTTGCGTTTCGCGACCTCCTCAACGGATTTACGGAAATCGAATAACGAGAACGGCCCCGCCCAACGTTCGGGATCAACAACGAAAACAAGGTGCGCCGAGACGACCGCTTCACCGTCGAACCGCACCTCCGCCCAGAGCCGAAGTTCGGGCCACGGTCGATCAAGCGCGATGGTAAGCTCAGTGAAATGCTGTGCTAATTCCTCAGTAGCATAGCTCGTGACGGCAGAAGCGTCAGCACTCTCATAGAGGCTCGCGGTGATTGGCCCCGTTCCTTTCGGATGGTTATGGGCCAATGAGCTTTCGAGTATTCGGCCGTTTACCACTAATCGCGGCGGAACATTATCTCTGTCGATACCAAACTCTAGCATATTGGTCTAAGATCTGGTGGGAGAAACCTCAGCGGCATGGTGTGGTAGCAGCGGCGCTGATCGAAGGGCGTGCTCTGGTCCGCGGCGGATCAGCCCGGCTGAGTCAAGCGTCACTCGCCGATGCTTGCGCGCGTGCGGCTCTCGCCCCCCTCAAACTCGTGAATGGCCGCCTCCACCTCGTCCGCGTCGGCATAGTCACCCAGCAGGCGCTCGGCGGCCAGGACCAGCACCTCGCGGGCGTTGTCGTACGAGATGGACTGGATGGCCTCGTCCAGAGGAAGCCAGATGCACTCCGTGATGCCCTCCTCCTGCTGCGGGCAGGTTTCGCCCGCCGGGCACTCGATCAGGTAGAAGTGGCAGAACTTGTGGATCAGCTTGCCGCGGAAGCGAAAGAACCAATCGATGGTGCGCAGCCGCGGCCCCAGGCGCAGTTCCGTCAGCCCCGTCTCTTCCGCCACCTCGCGCAGCGCAGCCTCCGACGCGCTTTCGCTCTCTTCGACGTGCCCCTTGGGAAAACCCCAGTGGTGGTACGCGTCGCGGATCAGCAGCACGTGCGCACGGCCGTCGTTCCAGCGGTAGATCACACCGCCGGCACTGGTCTCGATGACGGCCCGGGCACGGGCGCTGCCTCCGCGGCGGCGCTTAGGCACGCGTAAGCTCCTCCACGATCTGCACGGCGTTGGTCGCGGCGCCCTTCCGCAGGTTGTCCGCCACCACCCACAGGTGAAGCGTGCGCGGCAGGAACGGATCGCGCCGCACCCGCCCGACGAATACCTCGTCACGCCCCGCCAGCTCCAGCGGCGTGGGATACGCCTTGGCCCCGCCCTGTACCACGATGCCGGGGAACGACGCCAGCGCGCGCGTCGCTTCCTCCACCGACAGGTCGCGCTCCGTCTCCACCGTCACCTGCACCGAGTGGCCCACGTCAACGGGCACCCGTACGCAGGTGGCCGCGACGGGCAGATCGGGAAGCGAGAGGATCTTGCGCGTCTCGTTGACCATCTTGCGCTCCTCCCCCGTCCACCCCTCCTCGTCGAAGTCGCCGATCTGCGGCACCACGTTCCCCGCGATCGGCCGCGCGAACGGCGACTCGCCCGCCTCGCCAGCCAGTTCGTGGCGAAGAGCGTCGCGCCCCGTCTCCCCCGCCCCGCTGACCGACTGGTACGTGGTCGCGATCACCCGCGTCAGCCCGGCGGCCTGGCGGATGGACTCCAGCGCCACGACCATCTGGATGGTGGAGCAGTTGGGATTGGCGATGATCCCCCGCGGCCGTTCGCGCGCGGCGGCCGCGTTCACCTCGGGCACTACGAGCGGCACCTGCGGGTCCATCCGCCACGCGGACGAGTTGTCAATCACCACCGCGCCCTCGTCCGCCGCGCGCGGACCCCACTCCTTGGACCGATCCGCGCCTGCAGAGAACAGGGCGAAGTCCACGCCGCGAAACAGCCCCGGTGCAGGCGCCTGGCAGGTCCACTCGCGCCCGCCCCACTCGATGGAACGCCCGGCGGAGCGCGCGGAGGCCAGCACCGTCAGGCGGTCGATGCGCAGGCCGCGCTCGGCGAGCACCTGCAGCATGGTGCGGCCCACGGCGCCGGTGGCGCCCAGCAGCGCGACGTGCATCAGGCGGCGCCCGTCAGAGCCCGGTCCAGCCCGAAGCCCGCATGCAGCGCGCGGAGCGCCTCGTCCTCGCGGTCGTCGGGAACCAGCAGGGTGATGGAGATCGAGGAAGTCGATACCGCCTCCACCTCCACGCCGACGGAAAGCAGCGTGCGGAAGGCGGCCGCGTACACCCCCGGCCGCCCATGCATGCCGCTGCCGACCAGGGCGATGCGCGCCAGCCCGGTGCGCGCCTCGATGGCGCCCACACCCCCCAGCGCCGTCCCCACCCGCTCCGCGATCTCGCGCGCCCTCACCACGTCGTCTTCGCGGATGGTCAGCTGCACCACCACCCCGCCGCCTGCCTCGGGAGTTTCGGTGATCATGTCGACGCTGACGCCCGCCTCGGCCAGGGCCACGAGCAGGTCCGTGGGCGTGCGCATTCCCGCGGGAAGGCCGCGGATGATCAGCTTGGCGTGCCCGCGCGACGACGCGATGCCGGTGAGGACCAGGTCTTCCATGCCCGTCGGGTTCTTGGTGATCAGGGTGCCGCGCGTGCTCTCGTCGTCATCGGGCGTGTCGACGAACGACGACAGCACGCGGATGTCTACGCCGTAGCGCGCCCCCATGTCCACGGCGCGCGCGTGCATCACCTGCGCGCCGGCGGTGGCCATCTCCAGCATCTCCGCATGCGAGATCTGGGGAATGCGCCGCGCGCCGGGCACGCGCCGCGGATCGCAGGTGAAGATGCCGTCGACGTCGGTGTAGATCTCGCACCGGTCCGCCCCCAGCGCGCACGCCAGCGCCACGGCGGTCGTGTCCGATCCGCCGCGGCCCAGCGTGGTGATCTCGCGCGCCGTGCTGACGCCCTGGAAGCCGGCGACGATGGCGACCGCGCCGGCGTCCAGCGTTTCGCGCACCCGTTCGGCGCGCACCTCCACGATGCGCGCCGCCGTGTGCGTCTGGTCGGTGATGATGGCGGCCTGGCTGCCGGTCAGCGAGCGTGCCTCCACCCCCTCGCGGCAGATGGCCATCGCCAGCAGCGCCATGGAGATGCGCTCGCCCGCCGTCAGCAGCATGTCCATCTCGCGCGGATGCTCCGCCGCCACCCGGTCGGACCCGGTGACGGCGCCGGCGAGCATGATCAGGTCGTCCGTGGTGTCGCCCATGGCCGAGACGGCAACGACCACGTCGTCCCCGCGCCGCCGTGCGCGGGCGACACGGGCCGCCACGGCGCGAACGCGCTCCGGCGACCCGACCGAGCTACCCCCGAACTTCTGTACGACCAGCGCCATGGACGTCAGAACACCTGCAGCTCGCCCACGTACTTGCCGGGGTTGGCCTGGATGTCGGCCATCAGCCGCTGCATGGTCACGATCAGGCGCTGCGTTTCTTCGAAGAGCGCCGGGTCGGTCAGCAGGCGCCCCAGCGAGCCCTCCTGGCTCTGCAGGCTGGTGAGCAGGGTGTTGAACGAGGTCATGGCCGCGCGGGCCTCGGCGATGGTCGGCGCGATCTCCGCCAGCCCGGGCTGCATGCCGGCCAGCATCTCGTTGAGCGTGGTCGCCGTCTGGCCGAAGGTGCCCAGGGTGGTGTTGGCGCTGGTCACCAGCCCGGGCACGCCCGACGCGGCGCCCTGCAGCTCGGTGCTGAGCGCGGCGAAGTTCTCGCTGGCGCGGCGGGCGTTGGCCATGATGGCCTGCACGTCGCCGCCCTGCATGCTGCCGCGCACCGCCGCCATGGTCTGCCGCGCCTCGACGGACGCCAGCCGGATGTTCTCGGTGGTGGCGAGCACGTTGGTGCCCACCTTTCCGTAGGTTTCCATCTGGGCGCCCATGAAGCCGCTCAGCTGCTCGGTGGCGCCTTCGACGTTCTCGATGGTCTCGCGGATCTTCACCGCCGTCTCGGGGGTGAACGCGATCTGGATGCGCTCCGAAAGCAGCTCGATGTCGCTGGCGATGCGCGCGGCGACGGCGGTGAGCTCGGTGATGTCGGGAAGCGACGCCCCCGGAAGCACGTCGCGCCGCGGCGCGGTGGTGAACGCCAGGTCGGGAAAGTCGGGCTGCGACACGATCACCGCCTGCCAGCCGCCGAACATCGACTCGCTGGAAAGCAGCACCCCCGGGTCGTTGGGCATGGTGATGTCCTGGGTGATCTCCAGGTCCACGTACACGCCCGTTCCGCGCGGCGCCAGGTCGATCTTGGCCACGCGCCCGATGTTCACGCCGCGGTACTTCACCGGGTTGCCCACAGTCAGCGCGCCGACGTTGCTGAACGACGCGGTGACAACGCGGTCCGAGCCGCCCCACTTGCGGCCGCTGAGCCACACCGCTCCCGCCACGGCGGTGACGATCCCCAGGATCACCACCAGTCCCACCATCGCCTCGTTCTTCAGCCTCATCGGTCCCTCCGCTGCAGGCCAGGTGGCCCGCGGTGTCCGTGATCCACGTTCCGCTCGTCCCCCGTCCCCCGGTCCCCGCCGTCCTCGGCCGCCGCCCGCGTGGCCTCCTCGATCATCTCGGGGCGGCCCTCGACGAAGCCCCGCACGATGGGGTTCGACGAGTTGCGGATCTGGTCCGGGGTTCCTTCTTCCACCACCACGCCCTCGTACAGCATGGCGATGCGGTCGCTGACGTTGTACGCGCTCTTCATGTCGTGGGTGATCACCAGGCTGGTGACCCCCAGGTCTTCCTTCATCTTCAGGATCAGCCGGTCGATGACCTCGGTGGTCACCGGGTCCAGCCCGCTCGTCGGCTCGTCGTACAGCAGGTACTTGGGGCGGTACGCAATGGCCCGCGCCAGGCCGGCCCGCTTGCGCTGCCCGCCCGAAAGCTCGGAGGGAAGGCGGTTCTCGAATCCCTTGAGGCCCACGCGGTCCAGCGACTCGCTGACGCGCTCGGCGATTTCCTTGCGCCCCACGCCGCCCTTCTTCACCAGCCCCATCTCCACGTTCTCCTGGATGGTCATGCTGTCGAAGAGCGCGGCGAACTGGAACACGTAGCCCATCTCCAGCCGCAGCTTGTACAGGTCTTCGCGTTTCATGGTGGGGACCTCGTTGCCGTCCACCACCACCGAGCCCTGGTCGGGCATCAGCAGCCCGGCGATGTGCTTGAGCGTCACCGACTTGCCCGCGCCTGAAAAGCCCACCAGGGCCACGGTTTCGCCCTCTTCCACGTTCAGCGACAGCCCCCGCAGGATCTGCTTGGGGCCGAACGCCTTGTGGATGTTCGTCAGCTCGATGCTCACTGCTGCAGCAGGGTTGCGGCCCAGAAGGCGTCCAGCACCAGGATGAGCACGCTGGCGATGACGACGGCGCGCGTGGTGGCCACGCCCACGCCCTCGGCGCCGCCCTGCGTGTTGAAGCCCTGGTAGCAGCCGACGATGGTCACCACGAACCCGAAGGAGATGGACTTGATGATGTAGAACGTCACGTCGAACGGGTCGTAGAACAGCCGCAGTCCGAACTGGAACTGCTCGCTGCTCATGTCGAGCATGTTCAGCGCCGTGATCCACCCGGCCGCGATGCCCACCACGTTGGCGAAGGTGACGATGACGGGCACCATCAGCGTGCCGGCCACCACCCGCGGCACCACCAGGTACGACACCGGGTTGTACGCCATGGTTTCCAGCGCGTCGATCTGCTCGGACACGCGCATCGTCCCCAGCTCGGCCGCGATGTTGGCGCCGATGCGGCCGGAAAGCGCCAGGCCGGTGAGCACGGGCCCCAGCTCCAGCATCACCGTCTTCCCCACCAGCGTGCCCACGAAGTACAGCGGGATGGCGCCGGTGAAGGTGTACGAGGCCTGCAGCGCCATCACGATTCCCGTGAACGCCGACAGGAAGAGCGCGATGGGGAGCGAGTTCACCCCCAGCTTGCGCATCTGCAGCACGGTCAGCCCCAGCCACGTGCCCACGTCGCCCATGGAGCGGCCCGCCTCGTAGACGAAACGGCTGAAGCGGCCGAAGTCCGAGAGCAGGCCGACCGTGGTGCGGCCGACGACGTCGAGGGGAGTTGTCCAGTTCATCCGGGAAATGTACGGGGGATGGGCAGGGTTCGGCCAGAACTCCGCCCCGGTGGTGTGCTCACGCGTGGGCTGTGGCCCGCAAAAAAGGCCCGGACCCAGAATCCGGGCCCGGGCCGCGCCGCCGGCGAAGCGGCCGGTTCAGCCGCCGCGCGGGCGCGATCCCAGCACCTCCGGCCATTCGCCAGGCGCAAAACGAATGCCGGTGAAGAACTGGCCGAACTCGCCGTACAGCGCGCTCGCCTCGTCGAACCTCATTTCGGTGACGATGCGCTTGAACTCCAGGGGGTCGCGGGCGAACAGGGTGACGCCCCATTCCCAGTCGTCGAGCCCGATGCTGCCGGTGATCACCTGGAACACGCGCCCGGAGAAGGTGCGCCCCGTCATCCCGTGCTCGCGCATCAGCCGGCTGCGCTCGTCCACGGGAAGCGCGTACCAGTTGAGGGTCTCGCCCCGGCGCTTGCTCATGGGGTAGAACGACACGTACTTCATCCCCTCGGGCACCTGCGGATACAGCCGCGACTTCACGTGGGCCGCCGCGCCCTCGGCCTCCATCGCCTCCTGGATGATCCGCTTGTACTCGTCAGATCCCGGCTTCGCCTCCTGGGCGGCCTGCGCGGTGGCGTGGTACAGCCCCGCCTCGGTCACCGACAGGTAGTCGTACTCGCGAACCAGGTGCACGCCCAGCTCGCTGTCGTACACGCGGCGCTGCACCTCGGCCAACTCGTCGAGCGTAGGGCGAAAGTGCACGAACAGCCAGTCGCCCCCGCCGCCCACGAGCTTGAAGGCGGCGCTCCATCCCCCGTCCTGTCCTTCAGCCCCTTTGGCCAGTTCGGCGAAGAGCGCGGCAGCTTCTTCCGCCACCGCGGCCCGGTCCTCCGCCGGCAGCGCGCGAAGCTTGGCCCAGTCGGCCGAGAACACCTGGTGAAGCGCGTACCACCCTTCGAGCGTGGCCGGTGCGATCTGTCCCATCGTTCCGCAGTCCTGAGAAATCCCTGGCGATGGCGAGCAAGATACGGGGCTGTGGCGTGCACCGCGAGCATGCAACGGCAGGGGGTCACGCAGTTCAGCAGATCCAGCCCCGGCACGGAACGCGTATACGATATACGATGTTTGTGGAGCGTTCCCGAAACTCCTGGCTGGCAACGGGTTACGAACCAGGACACCGGCTCCGCACAAGGTGGCCTGAGTCGTGCGGGACTTGCGCGAGAAGTGAATTCCGCTCATCTTTAATGGTCCCAGTAGCGCTAAGTCGTTGGATCACCGCAGGTTGCCGGAACTGATGGCACACTCGTCAGCCCCCGGGGCCTGCATGCGCAACCCTATCGCCAGCGATCACATGAATGAATCCGTCGCGCACCCGTTGATCATCCAAGGCGGGATGGGGGTGGGGGTTTCCAACTGGGTGCTGGCCAAGGCGGTGTCACTCCGCGGCCACCTGGGCGTGGTTTCGGGCACGTCGATCGATTCGCTTCTCGTCCGCCGGCTGCAGGACGGCGACATCGGCGGGCACGTACGCCGCGCCATGGCGGCGTTCCCCTGGCCCGACGTATCGGGCGACGTGCTGATGAAGTACTTCCGCCCCGAGGGCCTGGCCCCGGGCGAGCCGTACAAGGAAATCCCCATGTACCGGCAGGTGGTCACGAAGGTGCGCGAGCAGCTCACCATCCTGTCCGCCTTCGTCGAGGTGTGGCTGGCCAAGGAAGGGCACGACGGCGTGGTGGGCATCAACCTGCTCACCAAGGTGCAGATGCCCA
The DNA here is from genome assembly GCF_036388275.1 of Longimicrobium sp. Classification (NCBI taxonomy): domain Bacteria; kingdom Pseudomonadati; phylum Gemmatimonadota; class Longimicrobiia; order Longimicrobiales; family Longimicrobiaceae; genus Longimicrobium; species Longimicrobium sp. The sequence goes on along the minus strand of NZ_DASVSF010000013.1, from coordinate 1,125 downwards.
ACCTGGCCACGCTGTACGGCGCCATGCTGGGCGGGGTGGACTACGTGCTGATGGGCGCCGGCATCCCCAAGGAGATTCCCGGCGTGCTGGACCGCTTCGCCCGGCACGAGCCCGCGTCCATGAAGCTGGAGGTCGAGGGGCTGGGCCGCGACGAGACGGCGCTGCTCTCCTTCGACCCGCGTGTGCATTCCGAGCAGCCGCCCGAAGGGATCAGGCGCCCGTACTTCCTGCCCATCATCGCCAGCAACTCGCTGGCGACCATGATGGCGCGCAAAGCCTCGGGCCGCGTGGACGGCTTCGTCATCGAGGCCCCCACGGCCGGCGGGCACAACGCCCCGCCCCGCGGCGAGCTGGTGCTGAACGAGCGCGGCGAGCCGCAGTACGGCGCGCGCGACGAGGTAGACCTGGCGAAGATGAGGGAGCTGGGCCTGCCCTTCTGGCTGGCGGGGAGCGCGGGCTCGCCCGAGAAGCTGGCCGAGGCGCTGGCCGCGGGCGCGGCGGGCATCCAGGTGGGCACCCTGTTCGCCTACTCCGACGAGTCGGGGATCACCGCCGAGCTCAAGCGCAACGTCATCCGCCAGGCGCAGGAAGACCGCATCGACGTGCTGACTGACGGCCGCGCGTCGCCCACGGGCTTTCCCTTCAAGGTGGTGCAGCTCGGCGAGACGCTTTCGCACCCCGAGACGTACGCCGAGCGCAAGCGGGTGTGCGACCTGGGCTACCTGCGCTATGCGTACAAGCGCGAGAACGGCCGCATCGACTATCGCTGCGCCGCCGAGCCGGTGGACACCTACGTCAAGAAGGGCGGCGAGCTGGAGAACACCGCCGGGCGCAAGTGCCTGTGCAACGCGCTGTTCGCGGTGATCGGCAAGGGGCAGCGCCGCGCGGACGGCTACGTGGAAAAGCCGCTGATCACCAGCGGCGACGAGCTGAAGAACCTCCGCCGCTTCATCGGCGCCGACCGCGCCGACTACACGGCCGGCGAGGTGATCGACTACCTGCTGAGCGGCATCAAGAACATGATGCCCAACCTGCAGCAGCGCTCACACGAGGCGGCGGCTCACTGACACGGGCTGGATCGGATCGACGGGCGGGCCGCGCGAGTGTTCTCGCGAGGCCCGCCGC
>NZ_DASVSF010000012.1 GCF_036388275.1 Longimicrobium sp. | reverse complement strand
CGCAGAGACCCGCGCCGACTTCATCGAGCAGTTCCCGCTGCTTCCGGACAACTCTTCCTCAGTCAAACTGCCGGGCATCTCTCTGGACAATGCCGCCTTCAACACCGTTCGCTGCAACCTGGTGGTTGGGAATTATGGCGGCGCGGTGAAGCTCATCAGGGCATGTGCCGGAAACCGTTTTCACTGGAATCTTGGCGGCTCCAACACGCGCGGCAGTAACGAGCACATCAGCTTCGCATGGTTCAACGACCTGGGCGCGGGCGATCTGTTAGGTGAGTTCGCCGGCATCCCACCCTGCGATATCGGCCCCTCGTACGAGAACATATATCGGCGCAACCGCATCCTGGGCTGATCGACGCCGGAGGGGCACCGTTCCTTTCTGGCGGGCTTGGAGATCAAGCCCTCCGTTCTCCTCCGTGCAGCGACGATGGGCCCCCCTGGCGGGTCATGGCTCTCTTCGCGATCGGTGTGAGCCGTCGCATAATGGTGTCGGAAGCTCCGGCCTCGTGATGTCAAGTACGCGGTCACCTGCTCCCGAAGAGGTAGGGTCGCAGCAGTGCCCGCGTGATGACCGGAACCCCCGTCCCGGCAGGGACGCCCTTCCGTCGCGTAATGGCTGCGCTCGCGCTTCTCAAAACCGCGTAGGCCGAACGCGTCCTGCACGTCACGCCAAAGGGTTTGACGCGAGTTCTGAAAAAACCGCTTGGACTAAACCGCTACGCGGTAGTTATCTTCTTCAACTACTGATCATGGGCGCTGATCTGGCCTGGAGTTCGGCTCGCTGAACTTCCTTCGTTCGATGGATCCGCTTGGAGGATCGTGGCGCCGCGCCTGTCGCGCGCCCCATCCTGCATAGGAGCCACCGATGACCCCGCTTCGCCAGCGCATGACCGAGGACATGCGGCTTCGCAACCTCGGGCTGTCCACGCAGCGTGCCTACCTGCAGTATGTCTCGCAATTCGCGGGCCATTTCCACAGGTCGCCGGAGATGCTGGGGCCCGCCGAGATCCGTGCATTCCAGCTGCATCTGAGCCGGGATCGGCAGCTTTCGGCCAGTTCGGTCGGGGTCACCGTCGCCGCCCTCCGCTTCCTGTACAAGGTCACTCTCCAGCGGGGATGGAACCTCGACGACGTCATACCTACCGGCCGCCAGCCGCAGCGGCTGCCCGTCATACTGAGCCCGCAGGAGGTCGCCGGCTTCCTTGATGCGGTCGGAAGCCTGAAGCACCGGGTGATCCTGACCGTCTGCTACGCTGCAGGGCTGCGCATCTCGGAGGCGGTGCGGCTCAGGCCCGATGCGATCGACAGCCAGCGCATGACCATCCGTGTTGAACAGGGCAAGGGACAGAAGGACCGCTACGTCATGCTGTCGCCCAGGCTGCTGGACCTGCTGCGCAGCTACTGGCGTGTCACCCGGCCAAAGGACTGGCTGTTCCCCGGCGACGTGGCCGGGCAGCCGATCACACCCGCTGCTGTCGAGGATGTCTGTCGGATCGTGCGGCGCCAGTGCAGCACCGCCAAGCCGGTCACGCCGCACGCGCTGCGTCATGCCTTTGCGGTCCACCTGCTCGAGAGCGGCGCCGATCTGCGGACCATCCGGTTGCTGCTCGGCCATCGCAGCCTCAACACCACGGCCAAGTACCTGCGTCTGGCGACCAGCAAGGTTTGCGCGACGGCCAGTCCGCTGGACGCGCTGCGAGCCGCGCCCACCATCGCCGCACAGGCCGCCTGCGCACTCGCCTGAGCGCCCGGCCCATGGCGAGCAGTACCGTGGAGGTGGCGGACGTGTTCCGCCGCTATGGCGAGGCATACCGGGAGCAGCACGGGGGAGCGCTGTCCACCGTGCAGCGCCACGCCATGAGCGCGATCGAACGCTGCCGGACGGCCGCGCTCGGCGGCCATGTCGAGCAGTGTGATGACTGTGGCCACCAGCGCGTCTCCTACAACTCCTGCCGCAACAGGAACTGCCCCAAGTGCCAGTCCCTCGCCCGCGCTCAATGGCTGGCGGACCGCCAGGCGGAGTTGCTCGACGTCCCCTACTTCCACGTCGTCTTCACAGTGCCGGATGAGGTCGCCGTCATCGCCTTCCAGAACAAGCCGGTGGTCTACGACATCCTGTTCCAGGCCGCGGCCGAGACCTTGCGCAGGATCGCCGCCGACCCTGCCCACCTCGGCGCCGAGATCGGCTTCCTCGGCGTGCTGCACACCTGGGGTCAGAACCTGCTGCACCACCCCCACCTGCATTGCCTCGTGCCGGGCGGCGGGATCTCGCCCGACGGCAGCCGGTGGGTCGCCTGCAAGCCCGGCTTCTTCCTGCCGGTCCGGGTCCTGTCCCGCCTGTTCCGCGGGGTGTTCCTCCCCCATCTGGAAAGGGCGTTCACCGCAGGCCGGTTGAACTTCTTCTCCGACCTCGAGCTGCTGCGGGAGTGGCCTGCATTCCTGCGGCACCTGGCGCCGGCACGCCGGGCGGACTGGGTGGTGTATGCCAAGCGGCCCTTCGCCGGCCCGTCCCAGGTCCTCACCTATGTCGGGCGCTACACCCACCGCATCGCCATCTCGAACAGCCGGCTGGTCGCCATCGACAACGGCAAGGTCCGTTTCCGCTGGAAGACCTACCGGCAGGACGGCCAACACGGCACGATGACCCTGACCGCTGACGAGTTCATCCGCAGGTTCCTGATCCATGTCCTCCCGGACGGCTTCCACCGCATCCGCTACTTCGGGTTCCTCTGCAACCGTCAGCGCCAAAGCAAGCTGGCCCAGTGCCGGGAGCTGCTTGGCATGAAGCGGGACGCAGCAGCAGTGGCGCCCATCCTCCGCCCGGACTACCGCGCGCTGCACTTGTCCCGGACTGGGACGTCGTTGACGCTCTGCCCTGTTTGCCGCCACGGAACCATGGTCGTCATCGAGGTTCTGGTGCAAGCCGGCAAGCGTCGGTGGGTGTGCGACACCTCATGAGCGCCACCGTTGCCCAGTCCGGGCCCATGAACCCGCCCTGCGCCGCAGAGCGGACGGACCCAGCTGTTCGATGGCCAGCGCGGCGGTCTTTCAGAGCCGCCAGCGAGAGCTCCGAGAGCTCGAACCACCCGCCAGTCATCGTCTTGGGCCAGGCCATGCCGCATCCTGCCATGGCAACGGGCCACGCGGTGTCCTCGGGCCAGCACATCGCGTCGCGGGAACGCTGATCGGCCGCATCCAACACCCATAGCTCAGGCGGGCGGTCCGCGGTTCAGTCCAATCCGTTTTTCGCTCACCGGCGCGGAACCGGCCACGAGCGCCATGGGCAACATCCGCTTGCCGCGCCGCTAAGCCAAAAACGCTCTCGATTCGTGATAGCTGCGAAGACGCGCTCGGCCAGCTGCTTCGGACCGGGTTTAGCTCCAATACCGTTGACTTTGGCCTCCAGGCGGCCGGCCGGGCGGACCTCACCCGAGCGGCTGCCCGACTACTCTCAGCGTAAGTCAACGGTATTGGGTTTAGCTCTCGTTGCCAGGCCGCCAAGGTCGCCGCAAGCAGAACGGAACACCTCGCCCACCGATCCGCTGCTATCGTCGACACGGTTGAGGACCGGTTCAGCCA